>JANMWT010000375.1:0-6479 GCA_031394145.1 Alphaproteobacteria bacterium
TGCGGGAGGTGTGGGCGCGGCGCTGTTACTGCGGATCTTTGCTCTCAACTGGGCGCGCCAGGACAGGGCTAGCCGGATCGTGCGCTTTACGCCGGCCGGCGTTCGGGCGTTCGAGAGGACGTTTCCGGTCTGATCAGGGGCCGCTCAAGACGCGATCCCTTATGACCCGGTGAGGGTCATTCTGCCGGCCACCGCGCCGACCTGTGCGCTGGCCTGTGCGCAAGGCGAAGCCCGACGCGAAGCCGCCCCCGTCCGTGCGGCCCGTTTCAGAGAGCGCACACGGGCGTTAACTCCTTGCTAACCAAGATGAACGGACGGTGCACCGAGCCCAGAGGCGCGCCGCTTGATTGATTCCTCCCACCCCGTTGCGAAGGCCGCGACACGCCCCGAAGTGATGGCGGCGTTGCATGATGCGGCGAAGGCGACCGGCGCAGACTTTTCCTACCTTGTGCGCACCGCCCAGCGTGAAAGCAATTTCGACCCGACCGCCAAGGCGCCGACGTCCAGCGCCACGGGTCTCTTCCAGTTCACCAACGAGACCTGGCTGCGGATGATCGACCGCTATGGCGCGCAGCACGGCCTCAAGGCCGAGGCGGCGGCCGTAAGCGTGGTCGATGGCGACACCGTGGTTAGCAGGGGCGCTTCGCGCGAGGCCATCCTGGCGCTACGCAACGATCCGGTTCTGTCGGCGACCATGGCCGGCGAGCTCGCGCAGGAAAATGCCAAAATCCTGGCGAAGAAGATCCACCGCCCGCCGACTTCAGCTGAACTCTATACGGCTCACTTCATGGGTCCGACGGATGCAGCTCACCTGATCCAGGCCGCACGGCGTAACGACAAAGGCCCGGCGGCGGAAGTCTTTCAAAGCGCTGCCCTGGCTAACCCGACCGTCTTCGCCGGCAAGGACGGCGAACAGCTCAACGCCGCTCAACTCTATGCGAAACTGACAGGCGACACGGTGAAGAACGCTGACGTCGGCCAGGTTGCTGCCGCGGTGTTCATCGATCCCAACGCGCCGCCGACGCCGATGGACGCACTAATCGCTGCAAGGACCGGCATGACCCAGATGACCTCCAGCTTGATGGCGGCCCTGTTCGACCTGCAGGCGGAAAACGAAAAAGGCTAGGCGACCGTCTTGTTCGCCAGCGCCGCATCGATCTGGCTTTCCGAATAGCCGACCGACTTCAGCACCTCGCGGGTGTGCTGGCCCAGTGCGGGGCCGGGTCCTTTCGGGCCGTCGTCAACGCCGACGAACCGCGCCGGACCCCCTGGAGAGGCAATCGTTTCGCCTGGCACGCGCGTCGGCATGTTGACGATGCCGCCAGCCGCCATCACCTGCGGATCGACGGCAACTTCCGCAAGGGTCTGCGCTGGCGCCCAGGCGATTTCCTCGGCGGTCATACGCTCGGCGATTTCGGCCTTGGTGAATTTCGCGAACGCCTCATCGAACATCGTGGTGATCGCGGCTGCGTTGTCGCGCCGCGCCTTGCCGCCGATGAAGCGCTCGTCTGCATCGATGCCAGGCAGATCGAAGGCGCGAGCCATACGTGGCAGGTCGGCATTGCCCGCGCGCGCAACAATGCAGATCCAGGCGTCGTCTTTTGTCCGGAAAAAATTGGTCAGCGGATTGTACGCCTCGGCGCGCGGACGGGTGGAGGCGTTGCGGCCAAAGAAGAGTTGGATCGCGAGATCGGTGTGGATCGTATAAAGGCCGGTGCGCAAGAGCGAAACGTCGACCAGCTGTCCTTTGCCGGTTTTCAGCGCCTGGATCAGCGCTGCATTGATGGCGGCGACAGCGGCGATGGATGTGGTGTGATCCCCGGCCGCGGTTCGCACCGGGAACAGCTCTGATCCCTTGGGCGCGGTGAGGCGTGCGAGGCCCGAGCGTGACCAGAAGCTCGCAACGTCGAACCCAGGCGCATTGGCGTCCGGCCCCTCGAGGCCATAGCCGGTGAGGGCGCAGTAGACGAGTTTCGGATTGCGCTTGGAGAGGATGTCAAAGCCCAGCCCGGAGCGTTCGATGCCGCCGGGACGGACATTGGTGAGGAACACATCGGCGGTATCCGCCAACTTGCGAATGATCTCGCGCCCTTCGTCGGTGCGCGCATTGACGACAATTGATTTCTTGCCGCGATTATCCCCGTCGAAGGCGGGGTTGTCGGTCAGGTGTTCCTTGCCTGTTCCCTTGGTCGGAAAATTGTTGCGCACCGGGTCGCCGCCCGGCGGCTCAATCTTTATGACCTCCGCCCCCCAATCGGAGAGAATTCCACCGGCCCCGGGGGCCGCAAAATAGGTTGCGTGCTCGATAACCTTGACGCCCTGCAGCAGCATCGAATTGGCTCCCCGATCGTGTGCTGGCGGCGCAAATACTTGGCGCCCCGCAATTTCCTGTTAACCCGGTGCAGCAATTGTCATTTTTCGAACCAGTTCAAGCCCGGTTCCGGACCAAGAGGCTGGAGTAGATGACGGTCGCTACGATGCGCGCCTCCCTGACGCAGGACGATATCCGTCGTCTCGTGCGTGGCGACAGCCCCGAAGACCGGGCGCAAGCCACGCAGAAGATCTGTCGTCAGATCGGCAATCGCGAACTGTCTGACGCCGATCGCGACAGCGCCTTCGAAATTCTCGCCTTGCTCGCGACTGACGCCGCCACGCTGGTGCGGCGCACGCTCGCTGTGACGCTTAAGAACTCGCCCAACCTGCCACGGGAGCTCGCGCTCAAGCTGGCGCAGGACGTCGAAGCCGTCGCCGTTCCGATCCTGAAGAATTCGCCGGTGTTCACCGACACCGACCTCGTCGACATTCTGCTGGCCAGCTCGCCGGAGAAACAGGTCGCCATCGCCGAACGGCATACCGTCAGCGAGGACGTGACCGAAGTGATCGCGCTCTATGGTCACAAATCGGCGGTTGAGGCCGCCGCCTATAACGAAGGCGCTTCTTTTTCTGATGCCGCCTATGCCGGCGTGCTTGGTCGGTTCAGCGCCGACGACACGATCAAGGCAGCTCTGATCGCGCGCCCGAAATTGCCGGTCACGGTCACCGAAAAGCTGGTGGCCCTGGTGACCGGCGAGCTCTTCGACCGCCTCGTCAACAAACACGAACTGCCGCCACAACTGGCCATCGAGATCGGGGCGGGCGCGCGTGAACGCGCCACCCTCGATCTGGTCGAGCAAGCGGGGCTATCGTCAGACCCGGCGCGCTTTGTCCAGCAGCTTCACCTCAATGGCCGATTGACCCCGTCGCTGATCATGCGTGGGCTGTGCCTCGGCCATATGTCCTTCATCGAGCATGCGCTGGCTGAACTTGCCGGTGTGCCGCACTCCAAGGCGTGGCTGATGATCCACGACGCCGGCACGCTTGGCATGAAGACGATCTTCGAACGCGCCAGTCTGCCGGGAGGCATGTTCACCGCCTTCCGCATGGCGCTCGACGTCTTCCACAAGACCGAGATGGATGGCGGCGTCGGCGACCGCGAGCGCTTCCGCCAGCGCATGGTTGAGCGCGTGCTGACCCAGTTCCAGGCCATCCCGCGCGCCGACCTCGAATACTTACTCGAAAAACTCAATGCGCTCGGCGAGCGCCGTCAGAGCGTCGCCGCTTCGGCCTCGGCTTAGTCGAGCAACGTTCTTACCGCCGCAAGAATCGGTTCGACACGCGATTTCGGAAAACCTGCGCCAGGCAGGCAGACGTTCGGGCGGCAACCCGCGATGGGTTAGCTGTCCATCCGTGGCGTGATGGCGAAATTGATGCCGCTCTCAGCCAGCTTTTCCGCGTCGCGCCAATGGACGTTGTCGGCGATCAGCGCAACGCCGTCCGCCGAAGCCACTTCCAGGCGGGACATCGGGATGTCCAGCGCCTCAAGCGCATAAGGGTCAAGCCGCACGGCTTCGAAGGTCATGCGGGCGCGAGCATTCATCGGCGTGCGCCATGAGCGCCGGGCGTCTAGCCCGACGCGGAAGCCGCGCTTGCGCACTGCATCCACACGATCCATCGCAAGGTCTTCAAGACCAGACACAGACGCATCGCAAAAGTCGATGCGGAATTCTTGAGGCAGAAGCTTTGAGCGCAGGACGCCTGCTTCACAGGCCATCGGCGTATCCGGATCGGATAGCGCCGCCATCGGAGCAGAAATCGAGATCGGGCGCAGACGGAAGTCAGCGTCCTGGGCGAGCCTGGCGGCGCGCTCGATCAGATCGCCGAGCCAGGCGGCAGCCGAAGGAAGGTGAGCGTCCGACAGATGCCGGGGGCGGAATGTGTCCTCGAACGCGATGTCGGTCTCGGCCTGCAGGCCGTACGCCGCGCCATCAGCGAGGCGTACGATCGGCTTGAAGCGCAGGCGCGGCACGCGCTCGGTGACCGGCGCGGGCTCATTGACGACTAGCCTGAGATGCGAGGCGCGAACCACCGCCATAACCACCACTCCGGTTGTTTTCTTGTTGTGCAGATGGAATAGCAGAACGTGCTGAAGGCTGGCCGAAGCCGGATCGTGCAATTTTCTCGAATTCGGCCAGCATTCCAGCGATCAGACGCTTGGAGGCACGGTCGATGTCGGACCCGAAATCTGCGCCTTTGCCAGCATCCACGGTGCTTTTGGTGCGGGATGGGGCTGGACTTGAAGTGTTAATGGTCCGCCGCAGCGCAGGCATGGCTTTTGGCGCCAGCGCCTGGGTTTTCCCCGGCGGCAAGGTTGCTCCGGCTGATGCGGACCCCGACTGGGATGCGCTGTCCGACGGCGATTACGGCCATACTGAGCGGTCCATACGCATCGCGGCGGCGCGCGAGGTCTTCGAGGAATCCGGCCTGCTGCTTGCGGTCCACGCCAATGGCGAGCCGGTCAGCGTCGCTGACGTCGAGCGCTTCGGGCCGCGCCGCCCCGAAGTGGAGGCGGATCCCACCCGGTTCATGGCGCTGATCAAGCAGGCTGATCTCCGCCTGATCCTCGACAAGCTGATCCCATTTGCTCACTGGATCACGCCCGAGTTCGAGCCGCGCCGCTTCGATACGTATTTCTTTCTTGTCGCTGCGCCGGAGGGCCAGCAGGCGCGCCACGATGGCCGCGAAGCGGTCGACCATGTCTGGCTGCCGCCACAGGACCTTCTCGAGCGCCGCTTGCGCGGCGAGGCCAAGTTGATGTTTCCGACGCGCCTCAATCTTGAAAAGCTGGCGAAGTCTGCGACAGCCGCGCAGGCGGTGCGCGCAGCGCTGGCGACGAAGGTCGTCACCGTTTCACCGGTCGTCGCCGAACGCGATGGCGTGCGCGTGCTGTGCATCCCGGCCGAGGCCGGTTATTCAGTGGTTGAGGAGAGGATGGATCGCCTGATGAACTGAGACGACGCGGCGACCTCAGCTGGTCGCAATCACATACTTCTTCATCTGCATCTCCAGCTCGTTGGAGAGCGCCACGGCGATGGGATGATCGGCGGCCATGATCTTGCCCTTCACTGCCGCTTTGACCGAATCGACGTGGGCCTTTAGCAGGGCAGCGGGCGGGATAGCGTCCAGCGCTTCATCGCCCGTGAGTTTGCACAGCGAGCCGCAGATGCGGCCGACCAGAGGATAGCCATAGGTCGGCGCCAGTCCCTTGAGATCGTGGGCGCGGCGATGCAACTCGTCTCGGGCCTCTTGGGTTCCGCCAGAGGTTTCATAGGCGTCCCAAGCCTGGCTCAGTTTGTCGAGCTCTTCGATGATCCAGTCGTTGAACTGATCCGACAGTTTGGCCAGCGCTGCTTCTGCCCGGGCGATTGCATGCTGGTCGAGCGCCGGAAGCGGACCGCCGATCTTGGCTTTCAGCGCGTTGGGCGGGGTAATGATTTCGATGGGTTTTTGTCTCGCCATAGCGTTCCGCACCTGATCGCTGTCCATGCCCCAGATTGGGCAGACGATTCTGCCGAGCTTGCCGTTTGGATCGTTAACAAAGATTGTTGCGAGGACAAGCGCCGGACTGTCCTTGCCTGGCCGGACAGTCCTTAGCTAGAGCGAGAACTGTTCCTGCAGGATGCGTTCATCGAGCGCATGGCCCTCATCGAACAGCATGGTCAACGGCTTGGAGCGGTCCTCGCGGATGTCGACCTGGCAGACTTCGCGCACTTCCTGCGTATCGGCGGAAACGGCGACAAGCCGGCGATCTGGTTCGAGCACTTCGATGGCGACTTTGGCGTCGGCTCGCAGCAGCGCGCCACGCCAGCGCCGTGGCCGGAAAGGTGAGATCGGGGTCAGCGCCAGCAAGTTGGCGCCGATCGGCAGAATAGGCCCGTGCGCAGAAAGATTGTAAGCGGTGGATCCGGCTGGCGTCGCCACAAGCACGCCGTCCGCGGAAAGCTCGTTGAGCCGCTCGCGGCCATCGACCGTGATGCGCAGTTTGGCCGTCTGAGCTGTCTGGCGCAGCAGGGAGGCTTCGTTGATCGCCAGCAGAATTTCGGTTCCGCCCGTGACGCGCGTGGCTTTTACCTCGAGCGGATGGATGACGGCGCGAACCGCTG
>JANMWT010000416.1:0-3973 GCA_031394145.1 Alphaproteobacteria bacterium
GCACGCGCTTGATCGTCAGCTGCTTCTTGATCGCGTCCAGGTCCATGACTCACCACACAAGAGGACCTCGCCGGCGAGGTCCCGAAAGGTTAGAGGAAGTTCGCGGAAGCCTTTGAGCTTCAGCCGACCGGACACCCGGAATCACCGATCAACACGGCCACTTTATGGCGCGGGACCAGCTGGCGTAAGGCCGGGCGGACACATTCAATGCCGCAGTTTGCTAAGTAATTTTTCATGGTCTCGGAGACGTCGGGAGATTGAGGCGTACCCCAGAGGTCAGCCCCCCTCCCCGCCCCCGTCTCAGGGGAGGCAGGAGAGGAATGACGGACGAGTGCGGTCGCGTCAGTGAGTCGCGTCAGTGAAACGGCCGAGGTCGGGTTCCTCCCCCGAACGGGGCAGGTTTAGGTGGGAGACCGATTTATCGGCCCCCACCCCTCGTTTCGGTGTCGAAAAAGCCGTCGATGGCGCCGGCAAGACCCTGGACCAGCCGTTTGCGCCGCGTCGGCGATGTCATCAGGGCCTCGTCGGACGGATTGGTGATGAAGCCCATTTCCAGCAGCACGGCCGGCACATCCGGGCTCAGCAGCACATAGAAGCCGCGTTTGCGGATGGTGTTCTCGAGCAGAGGCCAGCCAGCGGCCGTCAGCGCCGGGGTCAGCGCCTGGGCGAAGCGGGCTGACTGGTTCTTGGTTTCGCGGGTCACGAGCTCGGCAAGGATCTGGTTGACCTCGCGCGGTCGGGAATGATCCGTCTCGACGTCGAGCACCCAGTCATTCTTCTGCCGCACATTTTCGGCCCGCTTCTCGCCTTCCGACGACAGCGTGTAGACCGAGGCGCCGCGCACGTCAGGGTTGGCGCCGGCATCCGCGTGAAGCGCGATGAACAGGTCCGCCCCAAGCGTTCTGGCCTTGCCGACGCGGTCTTCAAGCTCAATGAAGGTGTCGGTTGAGCGGGTCAGCGCCACGTCATAACGCCCGGATTTGACCAGCTCCTCGCGCAGGGCAATGGCGATTTCGAGCGTCACGTCCTTTTCATGGACGCCGCCGGAGGAGGACGCGCCGGGATCCTTGCCGCCATGACCGGGGTCGATCACCACCAACGGTTTGCGGAGCGCTTTGCGGGCCTCGGACTTGTGGCCGCCATGGTCAGCTGCAGCCGCCTCCGCGAACCCTTTGGCGCTCGCCGCTTCGAGGTCGATGACGATCCTCGGGTGTTCATCCTCGCTCCGCGGGGTGATGACATAATCGCGCGAGACCAGCGCTGGCCCGGCCAGATCGAGCACCAAACGCGAGGTTGCTGCGGTGTTCTGGGCAAACCGGTAGCCGGCCACCAGACCTTCGCCCTTACCGCTCCCCGATTCGGCGGTCAGCCCGTCGAGCGACCAGCGCACGCGCGGCAGATCGACGACGATCCGCTGGGCCCCGGCGGAAAGCGAAAAAATGTCATATTTCAATGGTTTGTCTGATTCAACGATGACGCGAGTATGGCCCTCGCCGCCGCTAAACCGAAGCGACAGGACACGCCCGACCGGTCCGGGGGCGGGGCTGTTCGCCGGGTCGGCGAGCACGCCAGCTGCCGCGGCGAGCGTCCACAGGGCTGCGACAATCCACGCGCGCACGACCAAAAGCCTCTTCTGGACCCCGAAAATGGCCATTCTGGCCCGAGGTAAAGACCTACATGCTCGCGCTTAACCATTGGTTCCTCTCATTCGGCTTCCAATTTGGGTCCGACTTGTGCAATGTCGGATCAGGCCCACCTAAAGCGGTGGCCCTAAAGCCCGTGCCGACGCCTCCCGGACAAGTGGAGCGGCGACCGGCAGGCAAAGTCGCCGGTTTTCAGCGTTACGCGAGGCGGGTCGCCCGTCTTGTTGGTCAGGACCTATAATGAGCGCGCATTCGCGAGCATCTCTCGGGTCAGCCGGACGCGAAATCCTCTCCTACGCTCAATCCATTCCGCGAACAGGATTCGCGCATTCGCGCGCCGTTCGCCTCCCACACAGTGAGGTTCGCCTACATGAGCAAGCTCATGCTGATCGACGCTACCCACCCGGAAGAGACCCGGGTGGCCGTCGTTTCCAGCGGCCAGATCGAAGACTTTGATTTCGAAGCCCGCGACAAGCGCCAGCTTCGCGGCAACATCTATCTTGCGAAAGTCACCCGGGTCGAACCGTCGCTGCAGGCGGCGTTCGTCGACTACGGCGGCAACCGCCACGGCTTCCTGGCTTTTTCCGAGATCCACCCCGACTACTACCAGATCCCCAAGGAAGACCGCGAACGGCTGATGGCCGAGGCGGCCGAGGAGGACGAAGGCGGATCCTCCTCGAATTCCGAGGACGATGATGACGATGACGAGGGCGATGAGGACGAAAGCCGCCGCCGCACCGCGATCTTCCTGCGCAAATACAAGATCCAGGAAGTCATCCGCCGGCGGCAGGTGATCCTGATCCAGGTCGTCAAGGAAGAACGCGGCAACAAGGGCGCGGCCGTCACCACCTACCTTTCGCTCGCCGGCCGGTATTGTGTGCTGATGCCCAACACCGCCCGCGGCGGCGGCATTTCGCGCAAGATCACCAACGCGGCCGACCGCAGGCGCCTCAAGAAGATCACATCCGAGTTCGAGGTGCCGCGCGGCGCCGGCCTGATCGTGCGAACCGCGGGCGCCAAGCGCACCAAGACCGAGATCAGCCGCGACTTCCACTATCTCACCCAGCTCTGGCAGACGATCGTCACCAAGACGATGGATTCGATGGCCCCGACGCTGATCCACGAGGAGGGCCACCTCGTCCTGCGCGCCGTGCGCGATCTTTACGACAAGGATGTCGAGCAGATCGTCGTCGAAGGTGAGGAGGCCTGGAACGAGGCTCGCACCTTCGTGAAGATGCTGATGCCCAGCCACGCGCGGAAGGTCGTGCTGCACGATGAATCCCCGCCGCTGTTCGTTGCGACCGGCGTCGAGGATCAGCTCGAGAACATCTTCTCTCCGGTCGTCCAGCTGCCCTCGGGTGGTTATATCGTCATCAACCAGACCGAGGCGCTGGTCGCCATCGACGTCAACTCGGGCATGGCGACACGCGAGCGCAATATCGAGGCAACCGCCCTCAAGACCAATATGGAAGCGGCGGCGGAAGCCTGCCGTCAGATGCGGTTGCGTGACCTTGCCGGCCTGATCGTCATCGACTTCATCGACATGGAGGAGATGAAGAACAATCGCGCCGTCGAAAAGCGCATCAAGGACAGCCTGAAAATCGACCGGGCCCGGGTTCAGACCGGCCGCATCAGCCAATTTGGCTTGTTCGAGATTTCGCGCCAGCGCCGTCGCGCCGGAGTGCTCGAGCTGTCATCCGAGGTCTGCAAGCATTGCGGCGGAACTGGCCGGGTTCGCGCGATTGAATCGGCCGCTCTGCAGCTCTTGCGCACGCTCGAGGCGCGGGCGGCAGATGATCGCGTCGACACCATCAATGTCGGCGCGCCGCCTGAAGTCGCGCTCTACATCCTCAACGAAAAGCGCGCGACCATTGCTTCGATCGAGACTGATTGTCATGTCTCGGTCCGCATCGAGGCCAATCCCACCCTCAAGGCCGGCGAGTTCGAGATCAACGCTTCGGCCGACGGCGAGCCGATCGCCTACAAGCCGATGAAGCCGCTCGACTACGCCAGGGCGCGTCCCCTGCCGCCTCCGGGCGAAGGCGACGAGATCGAGGATGAAGTCGATGAAGATGACTTCGAAGCCTCCGACGACGGCGAAGATGATCACGAGCATGACGATGATGCGGATCACGAGCACAGCCACGCTGAGGATGATGATCACCAGGATGAAGAGGGCGTCTCAGCCCAGAGCGGCGATGACGAGGAAGGCCACGGCCAGTCCGACGCCGACCGCTCACGGCGCGGAAGGCGCGGCGGTCGCCGCCGGCGCGGGGCGCGCGACGGCAATCGCGACGGCAATCGCGACCATGCCCATGCCGGCGCTTCGC
>JANMWT010000436.1:0-5902 GCA_031394145.1 Alphaproteobacteria bacterium
CCATGCAGGTGGCTGCGCGGCCGGCAGGCAGTCAGGCAGTCAGGCAGCCGGGCAAGCAGCCAGCCAGGTCAGAGGGCGGGCCAAGGGTCCGTCTGGCGACATAAACCGTTACGCCGGCGATCGCGGCCATCCCGATAGGCAGGACCTCGCGTTTTAGCGCAACGGCGATGCGCAAAGTGCTGACCAGCCCGGCGAATGCCAGAAACAAGACGATCGAGATCAGCGCTATGATCACGTCACCCGGTCAAATGGTCTGTGCACGGCCAACGCTGAGGGGGGCGGTCGAGGTTCTAGCACTCGCGCGCGCCGGCCTGATCCTCAGAGATGAAGCGAGCGCGCAGGTTGGGACCGCGCGCCCGTTCAAGATCGGGTTCTGTTGTCTGGAGGCGCTTAGGCGCTTTGCGCAACGCTCTCGGCGCCGCCGCGAATGAGGGCTTCGGCGATTTGCGCGGCGTCGAGCGCCGCCTGTGATTGGGGATCCATCGCGATGATCGTCTTCTGCTGGCGGATCGCTTCGCGCACCTTGGGGTCACGCAGGACGATGCCGGCCATGGGAGGACGGAACCCGAGGAAGGTCTGGCTGGCGCGAGCCAAAGCTTCATAAGTGCGGCGACCGGCGACGCGGGTGTCAGCCATGTTGATCGAGATCCATGGCTGGACGCTCGGCGCATAGCCGCGCAGCACCTTGATGAAGGCGTACGCGTCGGTCATCGAGGTCGGCTCGTCGTTGGCGACGATCAAGCAGCGGTCGCAAGCGCGCGCCAGCCGCATGACATTGTCCTCGATGCCTGCGCCAAGGTCGACCAGCACGGTGTCATACTGCAGGGCCAGCGCCGTGAGGCTGGCGGCAAGCCGGGAGGCTTCTTCAGCCGGCAGGCCGGCGAGCGCGCCCGAGCCTGATCGGCCGGGCAAGACGTCGAATCCAAGCGCCGTGCCGGCGCCGCCATTGATCGGCGTGACCGCATCCTCAAGCTCGACCCAGCCGGCGATGACAGCCGCCAGATCCGTTTCGGGCGCAATCCCGAGCTGGACGTCGACATTGGCAAGACCAAGGTCACCGTCGACCAGAAGGGTGCGGCGGCCCATTTTCGCAAAGCAGGCGGCAAGCGTGCAGGACATCCAGGTCTTGCCGACGCCGCCTTTTCCGGAGGCGACCGCGATGACAGTCGCTGGCGCCACCCGCGAGCGGGGCGCCTTGCCGTCCGGTTTTTTTCCCAACGCGAAGCTCATCACGCGGCTCCTTTGAGCAGTTCCGCCCCGACCTGAGCCTCGGCAAGCAGCAGCCTGGCGATTCGCTCGGACGTGGCCGGAACTAGCCCGCCGCCTACACTAGGCGTCATACCTAGTTGAGCGATGCTTAACCGCGACGAAGAAATTGCTGCGATCGCGCCCCCGCGACGACGCACCGCATCCAGCCGGGTGAGGATGACGCGGCGGCAGCCAGCCGCCCCGAAAGCCCGCGCATTATCCTCCATATCCAGCGGATTTCCGTCTGCCGCCAGGACCAGGACGGGTTCAACATTTATTTGCGATATCAATGCTGTAAGGCGACCCATGTCCGCCGGATCGAGCGGGTTGAAGGGCGGCGCGTCGATGATCATGCGCTGGCCCCTTTCGTCCCGTTCGCGGACCATCCGGATCAGGCTGTCGGGGGAGAGAGCGGCGGTTATCGTGGGCTTCAACATTAATGCGGCGAGCCGGGCCGTCTGGCCGCTGGCGTCGAAATCGGCCGCCAAGGGTTCGAGCGGCGAATCGGGGTCAGAGAGGCGCAATGCCAGTTTGGCGGCGGCGGTTGTCTTCCCGGATCCGTGCGGGCCGACCAGGAAAATCGACTGGGTGGGGTGCGGGTTGAGCGGGTTGAAGGTGAGCAGCCCTTCAAGCCCGACCGACAGGGCGGGCAGGGGCTCCATTCCGGCGCCGAGCCGGCTTCCGGCCTCCGCGGCCATCTGGACAAACCCATCCGGGGCGCCGTGCCAGCGCAGCGAGGAGGAGAGCTGGCTGCGCGTCTCGTCGTATTTCGGCTTCGCCTCGGCAAATCTCGGGGTGGCGAGATTGTTGTAACTGCGTTCGATCGCGGCGCGCACCTCGACGATGCCATCTTCTTCCCGCGTGGCGGTCGAGAGGATCACCGCATCGGGACCAAGCTCCGCGCGGACAAGGGCGAGCGCCTGTTTCTCCGTCGGCGCCGTGAACATCTTCATCTTCATCGGCCGAACTCCTTCGCGAACATGCTCAGACCGTGCCTGCGGACCGCAGGCGGGCCTTGGGGTGGATTTCGTTCTGCGACATCACTGTGGTCTGCGGCCGGAACCGCTCCACCAGTGAGCGCACATAGGGACGGACTGGCCCGGAGGTCAGCAACACCGGGGCGTCTCCGGTCTGGGCGGCACGCTCGAAGGCCCCGCGCAAGTCCGAGACGAAGGCATGCAGGCGCGATGGCTCCAGCGCGAGCTGGCGCTCGGCCCCCGAACCGATCAGCGCCTCGCCGAACGCCTGCTCCCAGTTGGGCGACAGGGCGACGACCGAAAGGCTGCCATTGCCGTCGACATGACTGTTGCAGAGCTGGCGTGAGAGCCGGGTCCGGACATGTTCGGTTACGGAAAGCAGGTCGGTTGAAGCCGAGGACGCTTCGGCGATGGCTTCGAGGATGGTCGAGAGATCGCGGATCGAGACGCGCTCGCGCAGCAGGTTTTGCAGCACGCGCTGGATGCCCGACATGGTGATCTGGCCAGGGGTGATATCGTCGACCAGGGCCTTCTGCTGTTTTGGCAGGTCCTCGACCAGCGATTTCACGCCGCCGAAGGTCAGCATCTCGGCCATGTTCTCCTTGACGATCTCGGTGAAGTGCGTGGTCAGCACCGTGGCTGCGTCGACCAGCGTGTAGCCCTGCATGGCGGCGGCTTCGCGGGTCTGGTCGTCGACCCAGACGGCAGGCAGACCGAAGACCGGCTCGGTGACCTTCTCGCCCGGCATCGGCGGGGCTGAACCTGAGGTGTCCATCGCAAGATGCAGGCGCGGGCGCAGCGAGCCGCGGCCGGCGACGACTTCCTTGACCAGGATGCGGTACTCCTCCGAGCCAAGTTCGAGGTTGTCGATGATCCGAACCTGCGGCACGACGAAGCCGAACTCAGACGCGATTTGGCGGCGCACTGCTTTGACCTGGTCGGTGAGCTTGCGGCCCGAGCTTTCGTTGATGAAGCCGAGCAGGCCGAAGCCGAGTTCGATCTTGAGTTCATCGACGGCGAGGCTTTCCGAGATCGGTGCGTCGACCACCGGCTTCTTGCGTTCCTTGTCGGCGATGACCTGCGCGGCGGAGGCGGCCTTGGTCTCTTCGCCCTTGAAGGCGCGATAAGCCCACCAGCCAGCGCTGCCAGCGAGCAAGGCGAAGGGCAGGATCGGCATGCCGGGCAGGAGCCCGGCGAAGGCGGCGGTGCCGGCGACGATCGCCATGCCGCGCGGATTGCCGAACAGCTGATTGCCGATCGCCTTGTCGGCCGAGCCCTCAACCCCGGCCTTGGAGACCAGCATGCCGGCTGCGATTGAAACGATCAGGGCGGGTATCTGGGAGACGATGCCGTCGCCGACCGTCAGGGTGGTGTAGGAGTTGGCCGCTTCCTGGAACGAGATGTGCTGCTGGGCGACGCCGATGATGATGCCGCCGATGATGTTGATGAAGGTGATCAGGATGCCAGCCATGGCGTCGCCGCGAACGAACTTGCTGGCGCCATCCATGGCCCCGAAGAAGTTGCTTTCGCCCTCGAGCTCCTTGCGGCGCTGGCGAGCTTCGTCCTCGGTGATCATGCCCGCTGAAAGATCGGCATCGATCGCCATCTGCTTGCCGGGCATGGCATCGAGCGTGAAGCGCGCCGCGACCTCCGCGATGCGCCCTGAGCCCTTGGTGACGACAATGAAGTTGACGATCACCAGGATGATAAAGACGACGATGCCAATGACAAAGTTGCCCTGCATCACGAAGCCGCCAAACGTCTTGATGATGTTGCCGGCCGCGCCCGCGCCCTGGTGGCCGTGGGCGAGGATTAGGCGCGTGGTGGCGATGTTGAGCGCGAGGCGAAGCAGCGTCGCGAGCAGGAGAACGGTCGGGAAGGCCGAGAATTCCAGTGGCTTCCGGATCATCAGCGACGTCATCAGGATCAGCACCGACAGGGTGATCGAGATCGCCAGCAGGAAGTCGAGCAGGAAGGCTGGGATCGGCACAATCAGCATGATGACCAGCGCCATCACGCCGACGCCGAGCGCGTATTCGCCCTTGGCGATCTGCTTGGTCAGTGAGTTCCAGTCGAACCCGCCGCCGCCGAACCCCTGTACGGGCAGTGTCGCTGCTTCGGCCATCTAGCTTACCCCGCAACGCGGGTTTCGCCGGGCGCAGCGATTTCGACGCCGGCGTCCTGATAGGCGCGCAGCTTGTTGCGCAGAGTGCGGATCGAGATGCCTAGAATGGTCGCCGCGTGCGTTCGATTGCCGAGGCAGTGGTCGAGCGTCGTCAGGATCAGTTCCTGCTCGACCGCGGCGACCGTCTGGCCGACCCTGAGGCCGCCCTGAAGGCCGCGAATGGCGCCCTCCGCGGCAGCGACGGCGCGCTCGGCGGCGGTGTCGAAAGCGCTCGCCGGAACCGGCCGCCCGTCAGGCGTGCGAAGGGCGTCGGCGACGATCTCCTCGCCCTGGGCGAGGATGACGGCGCGGTGCATGGCGTTTTCGAGCTCGCGGACATTGCCCGGCCAGGGCGCCGACTGGATCCGTCGACGCGCCTCTTCCGACAGCCGACGCGCGATATAACCGTTCGCCTTGGCGTATTTGTCGATGAAATGGTCGGCGAGGGCGACGACATCGCGCGGCCGCTCGCGCAGCGGCGGGATATGCAGGTTCACGACATTGAGGCGGTAGAGCAGATCTTCGCGGAACTCACCCAGACGCACTGCCTCGCGCAGGTTGCGGTTGGATGTCGCGATGATCCGGATATTGACCGCGACCGGCTTGCCGCCGCCGACGCGATCGATCACACGCTCCTGGATGGCGCGCAGCAGCTTGGCCTGCAACCGGATCTCCATCTCGGAAATCTCGTCCAGCAGGAGCGTGCCGCCGTCAGCCTCTTCGAATTTGCCGATGCGGCGGGCGATGGCGCCGGTGAAGGCGCCTTTCTCATGGCCGAACAACTCGCTCTCGAGCAGGTTGTCAGGAATGGCGGCGCAGTTGACCGAAATGTAGGGCTTCTGGGCGCGGCGCGAGCGCTTGTGCAGGTAGCGCGCCATCACCTCCTTGCCGACCCCGCTTTCACCGGTGATCAGCACCGATGCGTCGGAGGGTGCGATCTGGTCGGCCAGCAGTTTCAGTTCCGTCATCACTGTATCGGTGGCGACCATCGGGCGGTCGTCGTCCGAGACGGCCGCGAGCACGGCGGCGATCAGCTCGGGATCGGGCGGTAGAGGAATGAATTCGCGGGCGCCGGCGCGGATGGCTGCCGCGGCCCGCTCGGGGGAGGTTGAGACCCCGCAGGCGATCACCGGGGCGACAATTCGCTCTCCATTCATGGCGACGATCAGACTGGAAATGTCCTCGTGCACATCGATCATCACGAGATCAGCGCCGCGGCCGCTGCGCAGCAACTCCATCGCCTCGAGGATGGTGGGTGCGTGCAGCACCTTGGCCCCGCGATCGAAGGCGATTTTGGTGGCGCTCGACAACTGTCCGCCGAGATGTCCGATAATCAGAACGCGCATGGCGAGGCTCCCGGTAGTTCAGCAGACACGGTTATGAAACGAGGCTTCATCCTAGGCGTCCGAGTTTTTGATGATTTCGGTCATGGTCACGCCCAGTCGGTCGTCGACGACGACGACTTCGCCGCGCGCGACCAGGCGCGAATTGACATAGATGTCGATCGCTTCGC
>JANMWT010000475.1:0-2655 GCA_031394145.1 Alphaproteobacteria bacterium
GCATCTCCTTTATCCTGGTCGACATGAAGACGCCGGGCGTCGAAGTCCGCCCGATCATCACCATGGACGGCGGCCATGAGGTCAACGAGACCTGGTTCACTGACGTCAAGGTCCCGGTCGCCAACCTGGTCGGCAAGGAGAATGAGGGCTGGACCTACGCCAAATACCTGCTGGTCCATGAGCGCTCGGGCATCGCTGGGGTGGCGCGCTCCAAGAAAGGCATCGAACGGCTGAAGAAGATCGCCTCGGTCGAACTCGATCGCGGCGAGCCGATCATCCGCAACCCCGATTTTGCCAAGAAGATCGCCGAACTCGAAATCGACCTGACTGCGCTCGAATTCACCGAGCTGCGCACGCTTGCCCGTGAGGCTCAAGGCAAGGGCGCCGGCCCGGAAAGCTCGGTCCTCAAGATCAAGGGCACCGAGATCCAGCAACGCATCACCGAACTGACGCTCGAAGCGGTCGGCGTTTATGGCGCGCCCTATTTCCGCGGCTTCCCGGTCGAAGGCGGCAACGCTTTCCCGATCGGGCCGGATTACGCCCACCATGCCGCCCCGATGTACGCCAACATGCGCAAGACCTCGATCTATGGCGGTTCGAACGAGATCCAGCGCAACATCATCGCGAAGATGGTCCTCGGGCTCTAGACGGATTTCGGATGCGCCACGACAGGCTCTCTTGGGTGGAGAGGGCGGAGAACGTGACATGACGGCGACCACGCGCGGCGGCAATCTCTAGCTTTGGGGCCTGATCGCTCTTCTCTCTGTGGGGGTGGGCGGATATGCCCTGTTCCACGTCTTCACCGGCTTCCGCTTCGTCCCTGGATCGGTGTTGTCGAACGCCTTTCCGTCCCCGCTCGGGCTTGAGCTTCACATCGGCTGCGCCGGCGTCGCGCTCATCTTTGGCCCGTTCCAGTTCCTGAAGGGCTTGCGGGGTAGACGACCAACGCTGCATCGCTGGACGGGGCGCATCTATGTGGCAGCCTGCACGCTTGGCGGTCTGGCTGGAGGATCGATAGCGCTTTTTTCGTCCTCCGGACCGATCGCCGGCTGGGGCTTCTTCCTGCTCGCCGTCTTCTGGGTGCCGTTCACCACGCTGGCCTGGGTGTCGGCGCTGCGCCGCGATTTTGCAGCGCACGAGCGCTGGATGATCCGCTCCTTCGCTCTGACGTTTGGCGCCGTGACGTTGCGCATCTATCTGCCCATCGGCCTCGCACTGATGGGCATGCAGGGTTATGCGGATCCCTTCACCTTCCCCTACCGCATCATCGCGTGGCTCGCCTGGGTCCCAAACCTGATCGTTGCGGAAGCCTGGATCCGCTCGCATCCGCGGCTTCGGCCGCGTCGGAAGGTCGCCGCAGCGACGGCCTGAGACCCGCTTGCACCCGCCGGCAAATCTCCTAGAAGATGGCGTAGGGAGCCTTACACATGGATTTCAACTTCACCTCGGAACAGGACATGCTGCGCGATTCGATCGCCCGGCTGATCCGGGAGCAGTACGACTTCGACACGCGCCGCAAGGTGGCGAAATCCGAGACCGGCTGGCGTCCCAAGATGTGGTCGCAGTTTGCAGACATGGGCCTATTGGGCGCGTCCTTCTCCGAAGCCGATGGCGGCTTCGGCGGCGGGCCGATCGAGGCGATGATCGTCTCGGAAGAGTTCGGCAAGGGCCTCGTCATCGAACCCTATCTTCAAACCGTGGTCATTGCCGGCGGTTTCCTCAAGCACGCAGGCTCGGTCGCCCAGAAAGAAGAGCACATTCCCGCGATCGTCGGCGGGGAACGGATTTTTGCGTTTGCAGCGCTCGAACCCAAGAGCCGGTTCGACCTCAACGATGTCGCCGCCACGGCGAAGAAGGACGGCAAGGGCTATGTGCTGAACGGCCAGAAGGCGGTTGCCATCGGCGCGCCGATTGCGAGCCACCTTATCGTCACCGCACGTACCTCGGGTGCCCAGCGCGACACCAAAGGCGTCACCCTTTTCATCGTGCCGAAGACCGCCAAGGGCGTCACGACCCGCGATTATCCGACCGTCGATGGCCTGCGCGCTTCGGAAGTCTATCTTGAGAACGTATCGGTGGGCGCAGATCAGGTGATCGGCGATGTCGACAATGGCTTCCCGCTGATCGAGAAGGTCGGCGATGAGGCCATCGCCTCGCTCTGCGCCGAGGCGCATGGCGGCATGGGCGTGCTCAACGCCGCGACCCTCGAATATTCAAAGACACGCAAGCAGTTCGGCCAGCCGATCGGTAATTTCCAGGTGCTGCAGCATCGCATGGCCGACATGTTCATCGCCTACGAACAGGCCGTGTCGATGACCTACATGGTCACGTTGAAGCTCGAAGAGCCCGACAAGGCCCGCAAGATGGCGGCCTCCGCCGCCAAAGTGCAGATCGGCAAGGCCGGGCGCCTGATCAGCCAGGAAGCCGTCCAGATCCATGGCGGCATGGGGATGACCGACGAGCTTAACGTCGGCCACTTCTTCAAGCGCGTCACCATGATCGAGAGCCAGTTCGGCAACACCGACTGGCATCTTCGACGCTATACCGAGCTCTCAGCGAAGTAGGCCTCGCCCGGATCAGCGCGCCTCAACTTGGGGGACGTGATGGCCATCGACGGCATTGTCTTATGTCCACATCCTTGTCGCTGACCTGGCG
>JANMWT010000493.1:0-4528 GCA_031394145.1 Alphaproteobacteria bacterium
GCCGCCGATGCGCTCGCGCGGCGCATCCGACAGGGCCGATTGAAGCGCCGCATACATGTCGGTGCCATCCGCCTCAGGATCGGTTTCGGCAACCCGCAGCTCCAGACTGTCGTCGGTCTCGATGCGCGCCTTGAGTTGATCGAAGGCCGCCTGCGCCGTCTCGGTGCGGCCCTTGAAGTGCATGCTCTCGGAGCGGTCGAGCACGACGGCGACGATGTCCTTGAGCGGTTCGCGCTGCTCCTTGACCCAGAGCGGGTTGGCGAGCGCAAGCGTGAGGACGCTGAGCGCCAACGCGCGCATCAGCCAGGCCCGCCCGCGCAGGACGAGATAGACGATCCACAACACAGCAGCGCCGCCCGCCAGCGACCACAACAGGAGCCAGGGGATAAGCGGATCGAAAGCAAGACGCGCAGCCTGGATCATGGCGTCAATCCGGCCGCTCGGGCTGTTGCGAACTCTTGCCGAGGCGCTCGAGCAGGTCGGGGATGTGAACCTGATCGTCTTTATAATTGCCGGTCAGGATGTACATCACGAGGTTGATGCCGAAGCGGTAGGACATCTCGCGCGCCTGATCGCCGCCGGCCATCGTCAGCAGCGGTTTGCCGTTCTGGTCGATCGCCCAGGCGCCGGCCCAGTCTGATCCGCCGATGAACAGGCCTGAAACGCCGTCGCCGCGGCGCGTGTCGCGACCGACCGAGGATCCTTCAATCCAGAGCCGGCCGTTCAGCCGGCCAGGGAAGCTCTTGATCAGATAGTAGCTCTTGGTGATGACGTGGTTCGCCGGCGCCGGCTGCAGGGGTGGGGCGTCGATGCCGGCAAGCAGGGTTTCAAGGCTGGCCGAAACATCATGGCCGGGCGAGGCGTCGCGCGTGTCGACGACAAAAGCGCCGCCATTGCGCAAGTAAGCGTTGACCTTGGCGACCGCAGCCGCCGACAGCGGCTTTGCCTCGCGCGGCACGGCGTAATAGATCATCGGATAGAATTCGAGGTGATCGCGCGCCAGATCCAGGCCGTGCGGCTTGTCGGGTTCGACCGAGGTCCGTGCGCCAAGTTGTACGCTGAGACCGAAAAGGCCGGCGCGGGTGATCTCGTCAAGTTTAGCATCGCCCGTTTTGACGTAGCCGAGGTGGAGCGAGTGGGCCGCCTCCATCGCGAGCTGGTCGGAGGTCTGAGCGCTTGCGTGAGGCGAGAACAGGGCGAAGGCGAAGATCGCTCCAGCGATCGCGCTGGTCGCCCGGCCGAAACGGGTGAAGCGCCCGGCGAAGGCCAGCGCAATCAGGAGGTCGAGCGCAACAATGCCGAGCGCGACGCCGATCAGCCAGCCGCCCAGGCTGCGGCGCTCGAGCACCTGAGCCTTTTCGGTGACCTGGACATTCGGCGGCCATTCGGTGAAGGCGGCCGGAGCGGGGGCGCCCGCGTTGAGTGCGCGTTCCCCGCCTGGGCCAGAATATAGGCCAGGCGGAGAAACCGGGCTCGGGCGGGTCGTCAAGAATGCACCCGCTTCGATCGGGCCTGCCGAGCCGGGCGGCTGACCAAGGACGCCGAAGCCATCCAGCGTGCGCAGGGGCGACAACACGCCTTTGCCGCCCAGCGTCGGTTTCGCCCGCTCGCCGCCGGAGACAGCCGAGCGGCGCAACATCTCCACAAAAGCGCCGGTGTAAGGCAGGTCCGACCAGTCTGGATCGGCGGTGACATGGAACAGGATCAGCTCGCCCTTGCCCTTGCGCGTCGCGGTGACCAGCGGCGTGCCGTCGGCCAGTCGCGCCCAGGTCAGGCTTTCAAGTTCGGCGGTCGGCTGGGCCAGGACCTGTTGGCGCACCACCGCGTCGGTCGGCCTGGGGATGCCGTAGAACGGCGAATCCGACCTGAAGTCTGCGATCTTCTGCGGCGATACCCAAGCCATTGCGCCGCCGAGCGCTCGCGAGGTCGGCCGCAACGGGATCGGCAGGAGGTCGTCCGATTTGGCTGCAAGATGCGGACCCGCGAAGCGGATCAGCACGCCGCCATTCGCGATCCATTTGTCGACCGCTTCGGTGTCGCCCCCGGCGATGGCTCCGCGATCGCCCAGCACGATGGCGTCGACCGACGCATTGATCAGGTCGTTGAGCGGCTTCTCGGTAATCTGCGCATAAGGCTGCAGCGCCTTGCGGACATAGTAGTATTCCGACAACAGCGGCTGCGCCTCGTCGCGCGCATCGGCAAGCCCGACATGCGGGCGGCGCGCGGCGTCGTCCCACAGCCAAGTCGCGCCAGCCGACGGCGATCCGCCGACCCGGAAGCGTGCAACCCGATTGAGCGCCGCCGCCGGGATGGCGAACAGCGCCTCGGCGGTGGTCGCCCCGTCCTTGAAGGCGAGGCGGGTGGAGGCGATCGAGGCCCCGTCGGCGGTTTCCGCGATGATGTCGGCGGTTGCGCCCGGAAGCGCGATCGGGCGGACGACAACGACGCGCGCGCCTTCGGCCGATGAATCAGCGGAGGTGATGGCGAAGGCGCCTCTCGGCCGGTTGATCCGCACCTCCGTCGCCGCCTTGGCCGCTAGCGCGCGGGCGAACGCGGCTGCGCTGTCATGGTCGAAACCGTCCGACGCCCAGATGATGCGGCCCGGCTTCACCGTGGTCTTGTTGAGTTTCTCGAGCGCAGCCATGCGGTCGGGCGTCCACGGCGCCGGGCGCACGGAGCGCAGGGTCTGGCGCGCCGTCTCGGCGTCCAGCGCCTCGCCAGGATCGCGCGCGACATCACGTGGAGCGGTGAACAGAAGATGCACCGGCTTGCCCGATTGGGTGGATTCGTCGACCGCAGAGGTTGCCGTGCGAATGATGTCGCGCCAGCGTTCCGCGCTCGTCCAGCCGTCATCAACGACGACCAGCGTTCCGCCTTGCGGATCGACGGTCTGCCTGGGCGCCCAGGTCGGACGGGCAAAACCGATGATCGCAGCGGTGAGCGCGACGAGCCGCAGCAACAAGAGCCACCAGGGCGTGCGCGCCGGAGTTTCCTCGTCAGGCTTGAGGTCGTCCATCAGCGCCAGCGAGGGCAGGGCGAACCGTTTCGGCTCGGGCGGCGTTGCTCGCAGCAGCAACCAGAGAATGGGAAGCGCCAGCAATCCCAGAAGCGCCCAGGGCTGCAGAAAAAGGAACGGGCCTAGATTCACGCCGCCGCCCCGCTCGCCGTGAAGCCGTAGGCCAGTTGGCCGAGCGGCGTTCGCGGTTCCTCCGAGGTCGCATGGCTGACAAAGCGCCAGCCAAGCTCGGCGGCGAGATCGGTCATGTCCTGGCGACGTTTGGCGAAGCGTTCAAGGTAGCCTTCGCGGATCGACTGGGCGCGACCGATCAGCCGTTCGCGCTGTTCGCCGGGACGGAAGAAGCGCACGCGCCCGTCGAACGGATAACCTTCCTCGACCGGGTCTGCGACCTGGAGCAGGGCCCCGTCGCGGCATTTGGCGGCGAGCGGCGTCAGCCGGGCGCGCCACAGGTCGAGCGGCTGATAGAAATCGCTGGCGATCACCACGGCTGCGATATCGCGCGGACCAGAGGGAAAGGGCGTCTCGGGCGTCAGGTTGCGCAGATCTTCGCCGACGCGCGCCGGCGCACGGGCGCCGGAGACGGCCCCGCGCCCGCCGCCGAGCGCGCCGCAGCGCTCGCCCGAGCGTGACAGGGCCCCAGCCAGCGCCATCGCGACAACCAGGGCCCGGTCGGCCTTGGCGGCGAGCTTCTCATCGCTTGACCAGTTGAACCCGGCGCTGGGGTCAACCCAGAACAGGAAGGTGCGGGCCGTTTCCAGCTCGGTCTCGCGAACAAAGAGATTTTCCTCGCGGGCCGACCTGCGCCAGTCGACTCGGTGCGCGCCGTCCTCCATCATGTGGCGTCGATACTGCCAGAAATTCTCCCCGGTGCCCGAGCGCTTGCGTCCCGCCGATCCGATATGCGCGGCGCTGGCGGCGCGAGCCCGCGTTGACAAAGTCCCGAGATCGCCGGCGAGAGCGGCAGCCTCGGCCTTAAGCTGATTGAGCGGCGCCTGGGCCAATCGGAATTCCTTAGGCGGGCCTGGACGAGCCGGGTTTGGAGGCGAGCTCGGAAATCAGTTTCGAGAGTGAGCCGCCCTGGCCGGTGGGATCGTAATTGAGCGCCATCCGGTGGCCGAGTGCGGGTTCGGCCAGCGCCTCGACATCATCCAGCGATGGCGAGAACCGGCCGCGCAGCAGCGCGCGGGCGCGTGAGGCGAGCATCAGCGCCTGACCCGCGCGGGGGCTCGGTCCCCATTCGACACGCTTCTTCACTTGCAGATTGTCCGACTGCTCAGGGCGCGCCGAACGCACCAATTTGATGATCGCGGCAAGCACCGTTTCCGAAACGGGCAGGCGACGCACCAGGTTCTGGATGGCGATCAGTTTCTCGGCGTCGAGCGCCGGGCGCACGACGGTGTCGACCAGGCCTGTGGTCTCAAGCAGGATACGTCGTTCGGTTTCGAGATCAGGATAAGTCACGTCGATCTTGAGCAGGAAACGGTCGAGCTGCGCTTCGGGCAGGGGATA
>JANMWT010000503.1:0-7408 GCA_031394145.1 Alphaproteobacteria bacterium
GGGCCACGGCCGCAGCGTCGCTGTTGACCGGCGCGGTTGAACGCGGCGTCGCCATCGCGGGTGTGACCAGGCCGGCTGTGACCAGGCCGGGGGGGGGGAGAACGGCCGGGCTCGCCTTGAGGGTGAAGGCGGCATTGACCAGACGGGGCGCCGAGGCGTCCGCGGCGGCCAGAATGACGCGTCCGGAATGGCGGATTGCTGGGTCAGCGGCGAGCTGGCCGGCGAACTGGGCAGAATCAGCCCGCCAGGCTTCTTCGGATTTCTGGACGTCGAACCGGTAGCCGACCAGCGGCCCACCCATGGTGAAAACGGCCGCGCAGGCTGCAATCGAATAGACGCGTTGGCGCGTCTGACGCCGTTCGACGTCGGACATGGCGCCCCACCAGCCGGCGAAGGCCTCTGCCGCCGCC
The DNA here is from genome assembly GCA_031394145.1 of Alphaproteobacteria bacterium. Lineage (GTDB taxonomy): Bacteria > Pseudomonadota > Alphaproteobacteria > Caulobacterales > Hyphomonadaceae > UBA7672. Next base: position 411 of record JANMWT010000503.1, read on the forward strand.
CGAATATGGCCGACGATAAGGTTCATGGTCTTCAGGAGGTTTGACACCCCAGCCTTCCCCTTGATCTTCGTTGACGCACATCGCCATCGACTGGACGCCCGCGCGCGTCCGACAAAACACCCTTCACCACACCCGGCTGCCAGCCTCTCTGGACCAGCTCATGCCTGCCGCCCTATAGGCCCGAGGGGGGCCACGCAAGGCTTGCAATCTTCAAGAAAAGCCCTCGCAAATCACGCGCCACGGCCTGTTTTGGCTGGATTTAGTCGCCCATTACGGGAAATGTTAACAGCCGCAATCCACCGATTCGCCCAGTTTTCAACGCCCTGACCTCCCCCGTCCAAGACCACTTAGGCTGGGGCGGCCTCAGGGCAACACCCCGCTCAAAAGACCAAGGTGACCCTGCGTCATGTCAAATTTGACACGATGAACGTTGCGGCAAGCACGTTCTGTGGATGAATTTGGCGCCGCGCCAGGACAGGCGCTCTGGCTCAAAAAGCGACCAGCACCGCAAGGACGGCCCACCGCTTTCTCCTGCTTTGCCCCGCTCCCTAGGGGCATCCCCACGCCCCTTCCACCCGCTCAGCCATGGTCGAGGGTGAAGCTCAGGACGTAGGACCCTCCGATCAGCGCCTTGGCCTCATAGGCGTTGACCCCGATCGACACCTCGCCAGCGAGCTTGAACCGCGTGCCGGCGATCCACTGCAGGGTGTTGCTGGAGGGCACGTTGAGCGCCCGCTCGCGGATCGGGGTCAGGCAAGGCCTGACCGCATCGACCAGGCTTTTTTCAGCCAGGGCGGCCTCCTTCTGCGTCCCATACCGCCACTCGCAGGTGAAGCGGGCAGCGTCGCCATCATCGTCGAGCCGGCAAGACGACGCGTTGGGCAATTTGAACGTCGTGGCGTAATGGCCGGTCTCAGCGTCAAGCTTGCCCTTGATCGCGGTGAAGTTGCTTCCCGCCAACCCGACCAGCTTCTCGATGTCCTCACAGACCGTCTGGGCCTCAGCGGGCAAGGCGATTGCCGCAAGTGCGACCAGGCCGGTCATCGCAACCAGGTTCATCAGGGGCCTCGAAAAGCTGTCACACGCCCTCTAGCGCCAGATTGTGACAGTTCGACTGCAGCGCCGCCTCAGGTCTTGGGCGGCATCTCGCTGAACAGCACCCCGCCCTTGGCTTTGTTGGTCTTGGGCGTTTCCATCAGCGACACGGTGACGACGTCGGCTGGGACGTTGCAGTTCTTGACGACGGCGGCAGTGATGTCCTGCATCAGCCCGCGCTTTTGCGCGAGCGTGCGGCCCTCGGCGAGATAGACGACGACTTCGGGCATGCGCGCTCCTTGCGTTGCGTTCTGACATTGCGTTCTGACATTGCGTTCTGGCAGCGACTTTGACATTGGGCGCTGAAAAAGGCGAACAAGCGAAAGCGGTCGCGATCGGGAGGGGATTGATGCTCATCGGCGTGCTGGGCGCGAACGGCGCGCTGGGTCGGCATCTGACGCCGCAGCTTGTCGCGGCAGGCTGGCGCGTGCGCGCCCTCGTGCGTCGGCCGGAAGCGGCAGGCGCCGCAAGAGCCTGCGGCGCCGAAATCGCTGCCGCCGACATCTTCGATCAAGCCTCGTTGGTCGCTGGCCTCCGCGGATGCGACATCGCCATCAACATCGCCACCTCTCTCCCCGGCCCGAGTGGGCGCGGCGATTTTGTCGCAAACGACCGGTTGCGGCGCGATGGCACGCCGATCTGGGTAGAGGCCTGCCGCCAGGCGGGCGTGACCCGGCTGCTTCAGCAAAGCATTGCAATGGTCAACGCGGCCGGAGACGCCTGGGCGAACGAAGACACGCCTTACGCTTTACCGGGGGAGGACGTGTCGGGTGAGGCGGTGCGCGCCCCGCGCGATATGGAGGCGGCGGTCACCGGATCGGATCGCGACTGGGCGATCCTGCGTGGCGGGCTCTATTATGGCCCCGGCACAGGATTTGACGATGACTGGTTCGCCCGGGCGAAGGCCGGCAGGCTCAGACTGCCGAAAGGGGGACGCGATTATGTCTCGCTCGTCCACATCGCCGACATGGCCTCAGCCATCGTCGCCGCGGTTCGGCGCTGGCCCTCGCAGCGCACCCTGATTGTGTCCGACGATATGCCAGCGCAGTGGCGTGACGTCTTCAGCTGCATCGCAGAGATGACCGGCGCAGACCCGCCCTCGCCAGGCGGGCGCGCGGGATTTCCATCCTTTCGCGTCTGCAATGCGCGGGCAAAGCAAGCACTCGACTGGACGCCGGCCTACACCAACTTCCGGGTCGGGTTGGCGCGCTGAGCCAAGGGCTCGCAGCCGGGTCAGCAGGCAAATTCCCTTATCCTGCCGTCATCCAGCAAGGCGGCAAGGCGGCAAGCCGTCAAGACGTCAAGACGGCGAACCAGGGTCAAGGCAAGGCGCTGGAACCTGCAAGAACCTTCGGCCATTGCATCCCGCGAACCAGGATCCCGCGAACCAGGATCGCGATGGAGGGAGACGCGATGGAGGGAGAGATGCAAGCACTGCCTCGCGGCGGCGATCGCAGCGCGCGACATTCGGCCGAGTTAACGCACCTTCTTCAGCGTCGCATGCGCCGCCGCCAACCGCGCAACCGGCACGCGGTAGGGCGAGCAGGAGACATAATCCAGGCCCGCCTCCTCGAAGAAGAAGATCGAGGCCGGGTCTCCGCCATGCTCGCCGCAGACGCCGAGCTTGAGTTTTGGCTTCACCGACCGGCCGCGTTCGCACCCCAAGCGGACCAGCTCGCCCACGCCGTCGCGGTCGATCGAGACAAACGGGTCCTTCTCGTAGATGCCGCGCTCCTCATAGACTTTGAGGAAGCGCGCCGCATCATCGCGGCTGATGCCAAGTGCGGTCTGCGTCAGGTCATTGGTGCCGAACGAGAAAAACTCGGCCTCTTCTGCGATCTCGGCGGCGCGAAGGCAGGCGCGCGGCAGCTCGATCATGGTGCCGACCAGATAATCGACCTGCGCCTTGCGCTCCTGGAAGACGCGCTCGGCGATCACCACGACGCGTTCGCGCATCAGCTGCAGCTCTCTGCGGGTGGCGACAAGCGGGATCATCACTTCCGGGACCGGCGCCTTGCCGGTCTCCTTGGCCACATCCAGAGCTGCCTCGAACAGGGCGCGCGCCTGCATCTCGTAGATTTCGGGATAGGTGACGCCAAGCCGGCAACCGCGATGGCCCAGCATCGGGTTGGATTCGTGGAGTTCGCTGGCGCGGGCGCGCAAGAGCTCGGCGGAAACGCCCGACTGCCTGGCGACCTCGGCAATGTCCTCCTCGGTATGGGGCAGGAACTCATGAAGGGGAGGATCGAGAAGTCGGATGGTCACCGGCAGGCCGGCCATGATGCGGAAGATTTCGGCGAAGTCCGAGCGCTGCATCGGCAACAGCTTCTCGAGTGCGCGGCGGCGGCCCTTCTCGGTATCGGCGAGGATCATCTCGCGCACCACCGGAATGCGGGTTGCGTCGAAGAACATGTGCTCGGTGCGGCAGAGGCCGATGCCTTCGGCGCCGAACTTGCGCGCCGTTTCGGCGTCCAGCGGCGTCTCGGCGTTGGCGCGCACGCGTAGCCGGCGGAGATTGTCGGCCCAGCCCATCAGCTCGCCAAACTCGCCGGCCATCATCGGTTCGACCATCTTCACGGAGCCGACCAGCACCTGGCCCTTTGCGCCATCGACCGTGATCACGTCGCCGCGCTTCAGTTCACGGGAGCCGACGCGAACGACGCCCTTTTCGGCGTCTATCTGCAGCGCGCCTGCACCGCAGACGCATGGCCGACCCATGCCACGCGCGACGACCGCAGCGTGAGAGGTCATGCCGCCGCGCGCCGTGACGATGGCTTTCGCCGCGTGCATGCCGTGAATGTCTTCCGGGCTGGTTTCGATGCGAACCAGGATCACCGCCTTGCCCGATTGGGCCAGCGTCGCTGCTTCAGCGCTGTCAAAAACGATCTGGCCAACCGCAGCGCCCGGCGAGGCCGGGAGCCCCTTGACGAAGACGTCGCGCACCGCGTCCTCGGCGATCGCAGGGTGCAGCAACTGGTCGAGTTGAGACGGGTCAAGCCGCAGCACCGCCTCTTCCTTGCTGATCAGGCCTTCCTTGCACATGTCGACGGCAAGCTTGAGCGCCGCTGGCGCCGTGCGTTTGCCGGAGCGGGTCTGCAGCATGTAGAGCACGCCCTGCTCCACCGTGAACTCGATGTCCTGCATGTCGCGATAATGCGTCTCGAGCCGGTTTGCGACTTCGATCAGCTGCTTGTAGGTGGCAGGCATCGCTTCTTCGAGCGAAGGATCCTCGGATTTCAGTTCGGCGCGGCGCGCCTTCGAGATCGGCGCCGGCGTCCGGATACCCGCAACCACGTCCTCGCCCTGGGCATTGATCAGGTATTCGCCATAGAAGCGCTTGTCGCCGGTCGAGGGGTCACGGGTAAAGGCGACGCCAGTGGCCGATGTCACGCCCATGTTGCCGAACACCATCGCCTGCACGTTGACGGCGGTGCCCCAGCTTTCCGGTATGTCGTTCAAACGGCGATAGGTGATCGCCCGGTCGTTCATCCAGGAGGAGAACACCGCACCGATCGCGCCCCAGAGCTGGTCCTTGGGGTCTTGCGGGAAAGGCCGGCCTTGGCGCTTCTGCACCGACTTCTTGTAAAGCGCGATCACCTCGATCCAGCTGTCGGCGCCCAGGTCCGTGTCGAGGCGAAAATCGTGCGCATCCTTGTAATCGTCGAGGATGTGCTCGAATTCGTCGTGCGGGATCTCCAGCACGACGTTGGAGTACATCTGGATGAAGCGACGATAACTGTCATAGGCAAAGCGCCGGTCGCCCGAGAGTTTCGCGAGACCTTCGGCCGTCTCGTCGTTGAGGCCGAGGTTCAGCACCGTGTCCATCATGCCTGGCATCGAGGCGCGCGAACCGGATCGCACCGACACCAGGAGCGGGTTGGTCGGATCGCCGAAGTATTTGCGCGTGCGGCCTTCAAGCCCGCGCAGCGCATCGTCGACCTGGGCTTCGAGCCCGTCGGGGTAACGCTTCTTGTTCTGGTAGAAGAGCGTGCAGACCTCGGTGGTGATGGTGAGGCCAGGCGGCACCGGCAGGCCAAGCTTCGACATCTCCGCGAGGTTCGCGCCCTTGCCGCCGAGCAGGTTCTTCATCGATGCGTCGCCGTCGGTCGCGCCGCCGCCGAAATCATAGACCCATTTAGTGGACAGCTGCGCCATTCGTCCTAGCCTTCAACTTTGGAGAAATCCGCAACTCGGCCGAGCCCGTCGCGGATCTGTGAGAGCAACCTCAGGCGATTGAGCCTGATGTCTTTGTTCTCCGCATTCACCGTCACCTTTTCGAAGAAGTCGTCCACCGGAGCGCGTAACCCCGAAAGCGCCTTCATGGCGCCGGCGAAGTCTTCTTTTTCGAGCGCCGCCGCCGCTGCGGGCGCCGCCTGGGCCAGGGCAGCCAGAAGCGCCTTTTCTTCAGGCAGCTCGAACAGCTTCGCATCGGCCGCGCCGCTGATCGCCGCACCGTCCTTCTTCTCCTCGGCCTTGAGGATATTGGCCGCCCGCTTGGCGCCGGCGAGCAAGTTCTTGCCATCGTCGGTCTCGAGAAACGCACCCAGCGCCTCGATGCGATTTACGATGAGAACGAGATCGTCCTCGCCCAGCGCGAAGACCGCATCGATCAGATCATGACGCGCGCCTTGCTCGCGCAGGTGGACCTTGAGGCGATCGGCGAAGAAGGCGAACAGGCTATCAACAAACGCCTGGGGGTCCTCATCCCAGACGCCCCGGAGTGGGCCGCCGCCCTTCTCGACGCAAAGCCCCTTCAGCGCATCAATCGCGATGCTGTTGCCGAGATCGGAGCGGGGTCCCGCGCCAATCTGCACGCGCACCGCCTTTGCGAGGATAATGCGGATCACGCCAAGCGCGGCGCGGCGGAGGGCGTAAGGGTCTTTGCTTCCGGTCGGCTTCTCGTCGATCGCCCAGAAACCAACCAGCGTATCTAGCTTGTCGGCCAGCGCCACGGCGACACTCACCGGATCGCTCGGCACGTCGTCGGAAGGACCCTTCGGCTTGTAGTGATCGCGCACCGCATCCGCGACCGCCTGCGGCTCGTTCTGCAGTGTCGCGTAATAACGCCCCATCACGCCTTCGAGCTCAGCAAACTCGCCGACCATGTCGGAGACAAGATCGCACTTCGCCAGCTTCGCGGCGCGTGTCGCCAGCACGGGATCGGCGCCGACTTTCGGCGCGAGTTCCTTCGCCAGCGCCATCACGCGCTCGGTCTTGTCTTTCACTGTGCCAAGCTTCTCGTGGAATACGATCTGGCCCAGCTTCTCGAAGCGATCTTCGAGTCTGATTTTGCGATCATTGTCCCAGAAAAAGCGCGCGTCGTTGAGGCGCGCTGAGAGCACGCGAGCGTTGCCTTCGGCGATCTTGGTTCCGCCGTCGGCGGCTGCAAGGTTTGCAACGACGATGAATTTTGGCGCAAGACCGCCATCCTTCCGGGCTGGGTCGCGCACGGCAAAGTATTTCTGGTGCGTGCGCATCGACAGCTTGATGACTTCCGGCGGCAGATCGAGGAACGACTTGTCCATGTCGCCGATGAGGACGACGGGATGCTCGGCCAGACCGGCCACTTCCTCCAGCAGGCCGAGATCCTCGACCAGTTCGAGGTTCTGCGCCGCGCAGACGGCGCGCGCGTCAGTGAGGATGATCTCCTTCCGCTCGTCACGGTCGAGGACGACATGTCCCTGGTTCTTCAACACGTCTTCGTAGTCGTCGAAGCGCCGCACCTTGAACGGGCCCCTGCCCATCACGCGATGGCCTTCGGTGTAGTAGTCCGACTTGATGCCCTCGAGTTCGAAGGGCACGACCTCGCCATCGAAGGTGCAGAGGATGCGGGAGATCGGGCGCACCCAACGCAGCTCACCATTCCGGTTCGTAGGGTTGGGTCCCCAGCGCATGGATTTCGG
>JANMWT010000511.1:0-2711 GCA_031394145.1 Alphaproteobacteria bacterium
CGAGCTTGGCGGGTCTGACTTTCCTTCGGCGATGATCCCGGCCACGATGGACGCATCTGCGAGGGAGACGCCTGATGGCCACAACCGAAATCACCATCCGAACCAGGGACGGCGAGTGCCCCGCCACGCTGGCGAAGCCCGCTGGCAAGGGGCCGTGGCCTGGCGCGATCTTCTTCATGGACGGCATCGGCTACCGGCCGCTGCTGGCCGAGATGGCCGGGCGGCTGGCCAGCCATGGCTATGTCGTGCTTCTGCCCGACACCTTCTATCGCTACCGGCCCTATGAGCCGATCAGCTTCTCGAAACCGCTGCCGGAAGCGGAGCGCGCCAAACTGATGAAGCGGGTCTATGAGAGCTTTGATCCGGCTCGGATGAAGCTGGACCTCGCCGCTCTTCTTGGCGCGCTGGATGCCGATCCCGACGTCGCCAAGGGCCCTTATGGCTGCACCGGCTATTGTATGGGCGGGCGCTGGGCGCTCACCGCCGCCGCAGTGTTCCCTCATCGATTTGCGGCGGCGGCTTCCTTCCATGGCGGCGGTCTCGCCACCGATACGCCCGACAGCCCGCACACTCTGGTCGGCGCCATCAAGGCCAAGGTGCTGGTCGCCAGCGCCGAAAAGGATGCGCATTTCGACGACGCTCAGAAGGTAAGACTGGAAGCTGCGTTTGCCGCCGCCAGCGCTGGCGCCCGGGTCGAAACCTGGCCTGCACTCCACGGTTGGACCATGTCCGATGCGCCCGTCTACAACGCCGAACAGGCCGAACGGCACTGGCGGGAACTCACGCAGTTGTTCGGCGAAACCCTGCGAGCATAGCCGCCCAGGTTAGGCGTGTTCGAGCTCTCATGTTCGTCCGCGTGTCTCGCTTCCAGAGTTCTAGAAGCGCGCGCGTCGGCGTGCGAGACATCCATCCAGAGGCGGCCAGCCGCGAATCCGTGCATCCTGCGCCGAACTCAGGAGATCCCCATGCCCGCGCCCCTCGGCTCCAAGGCCAACCCCTCGAAGTACGACCCCTATCCCAAGCTGGCGGAGGACGAACCCTATTTCGTGATCCGAGCGGACGACGTGATGTCCAGCGCGCTGGTCGAGCTCCACGCCTATATCGGCGCAGGCCAAGCGGGCGCAGCTCACAACAAGCTTGCAGAGATCATGGCGCTGACCGCGCCGAAGCCTCCCCGGCCCTCGGATTCACCCAAATACCGTGAGACGTTCGCGATTTCCGGCGCGATGGAGAAGTGGCGCAACAACCAGTGACTTGCGCTCGACCGGCGGCGCCTAGCGATCCAGCGGTTTGCGCAGCTCATCAAGGATGCGCGCCTCAACCGCGCCCAGCACCCAGGTGATCGCCGAGCTGGCTGCGAGGATCGCCCAGAGGAAGGTCGTTTCGATCTGGCCGTGTCCATTGATCACGTCGAGACCGGAGGCTGAGCCTCCCGCCACGCCGACGATCAAACCGACAATGCCCAGCGCTTGCGTCAGGGACAGCGATTTCGGCTCGCGCTTGGCGGGCTTGGAGCGATGTTCGGCGAAATACGGAATGGCGCTCGGCATGGCAGTCTCCCTGGACCCATCCAGATGAGCAAGCTCCGTGCCGCGGCTGCGGTAATCTCTGGTTAACCGCTTTGCGCGTGGAAAAACAAAGTTAAGGCGTCATCCGGCCGGGACCTCGGGCCCAGCCTTGATCCCTAACCCGGCGTCCGCATCAAGCTGAACCAGACTTAAGGAGATCAAGCTGGCTCCAACCGGAACGAGGTCGTTGGCGCCTTCCCAGGCCGCCAGCGCCTTACGCATACGCTCCCCCGTCCGGCCGGCGCCGAGCCTTCGATCAGTAGCTCTTCGGCAGGCCGAGAACGCGCTCGGAGATGAAGTTCAGGATCATCTCGCGGCTCACCGGCGCGATACGGGCGATCATCGCTTCGCGCATGTAGCGCTCGACGTCGTATTCCTTGGCGTAGCCCATACCGCCATGCGCCAGCACCGATGACTCGCACGCGGTAAAGCCTGCTTCAGCGCCGAGATACTTGGCGGCGTTGGCTTCCGCCCCGCATTCCAAGCCTTGATCGTAAAGCGTCGCGGCCTTGTAGGCGAGGAGTTCGGCGGCCGAAAGTTCGGCCCAGGATTTCGCCAGCGGATGTGCAACGCCCTGATTCTGGCCGATCGGGCGGCCGAACACCACGCGCTCTTTTGCATATGTCGTCGCGCGCTCCAGAGCGCAGAAGCCAAGACCGATGGCTTCGACCGCGAACAGCACGCGCTCGGGGTTGAGGCCCTGCAGCAGATACTTGAAGCCGGCCCCTTCTTCACCGATGAGCGCCTCTTTGGGGATCTCGACATTGTCGAAATAGAGCATGTTACACTCGACCGCCTTGCGTCCCATCTTGGGGATCGGCTTGGCCTCGATGCCCTTCATGTCGGCGTAGAACAGTGACAGGCCCATATACGGCTTCGCGAGTTTTTCCTTCGGCGTGGTGCGCGCTATCAGCAGGATCTTGTCGGCGCGCTGCGCGCCCGTCGTCCAGATCTTGCGACCGTTGATGACATACCCAGAGTTGGTCCGCTCAGCCTTGGTCTCAAGGCTGGACGTATCGAGGCCGGAGTTCGGCTCGGTCACCCCGAAGCACATCTTCTGCTCGCCCGAAATGATCTTCGGCAGGTATTCTTGCTTCTGCTCCGATGTGCCGAATTTCTCGATCGGCTTTGCGCCGTCGGCGG
>JANMWT010000567.1:0-7517 GCA_031394145.1 Alphaproteobacteria bacterium
CGGCCACGAGATCGAGGGCGTGCTCAACGCGGTCGGGCCCGACGCGGAAAGGCTGCTCGAAGGCCGCAAGCTTGGTCAGCGCTTCGTCGTCTTCCCCTGGATCGGCTGCGGCGAGTGCGCCACCTGCAAGCGCGACCAGGAGCATATCTGCAACAAGCCGCGCCAGCTCGGCATTCAGGTAGCGGGCGGCTATTCCGAGTATGTCCTCGTTCCACACCCGAAATACCTGCTCGATGCGACCGGCGTGCCGGAGGGTCTTGCCGCCACCTACATGTGCTCGGGCATCACAGCGTTCTCCGCGCTGAAGAAGATCCGCAACGTGTTCGAAGGCGAGAGCATCGCCATCGTCGGCCTTGGCGGCGTCGGCATGATGGGCTTGCAGTTCGCCCGAGCCATGTTCCCCGACAAGAAGATCATCGGCTGCGACATCGATCCGAAGAAGCTCGAATCGGCCAAGGCTGCCGGCGCACACGCCGTCTACAACTCGAAAGAAGCAGACTCTCTGAAACAGCTGAAGCTCGACACGGCAGGCGGGGTTGCAGCGGCGGTCGACTTCGTCGGCTCGACCCCCTCGCTCAACTACGCCAATGGCGCAATCCGGCGCGGCGGCGAGATCATTGTGGTCGGCTTGTTCGGCGGCAAGTTCGCAGCGCCGATCCCGTCCTTCCCCGGGCGCCCCTTCTCGATCGTCGGCTCCTACACCGGGCCGCTTGGCGAGACGCGTGAAATGATGGAGCTGGTCAAGGCCGGCAAGATCAAGGCAATCCCGATCGAGGAACGTCCGCTCAAGGACGCCAATCGCACGCTCGATCAGCTGCGCGAGGGCGCGATCGTCGGCCGCGTCGTGCTGAAACCCTAGCCGCTCACGCGCTGTGACCAGGCTGCAGGCGCAGCGCGTCGCGACGTTGGGAGAAGTACAGATATTCGTCGTCGAACCCGGCGACCCGGCGCAGCTTCGACAAGTCGAGCAGGAGCAGCTTGCGCGCCCGATATTCAGCGGCGCCAACTTCCGCCAGCCGCTTGAACGTGCGCAGGACGTGGATCACGCTGATGCCAAGAATGTCGGCGAAATCCTCCTGGGTCAGCGGCAGGGAAACAATCTCGACCCGCTGTCGCTCGATCAGCTCCAACCGCGCAACGATTTCGCAGAGCACATGCGCCAGTCTCTCGGTTGCGTCGCGCCGGCCCAGCGAGACGACGCGTTCTGCGAGCAGCGCTTCTTCGCGCGCATTGGCCCAGACCAGCGCTTCAGCCAGCCCCGGATGACGCGCCATCATGCCGCGAAAACTTTCAGTCTGGAGACGTGAGACCACGGCACCGGTCTTGGCGACGCGATCAAAATGTGACCGCTCGAACATCAGCGTGTCGAAACAGAGAAATTCGCCGGCAAGCGCAAAGTTGACGATCTGCCGGCCGCCATTGACGAGATGTCGGGCGCGCAAGATCCAACCCTGTTCGACCAGGAATATGCTGGCGAACCGATCTCCTGCGGCAATCAGCGTCTGGCCGGCGTCCAGGTCGAAGCGCTCGCGCACCAACTCGGTCAAATCGGCGCGAAGTTGCGGCCCGACTGGAAAAAGGCCGCCAAGCTTGCCGATAAGCGAAGCTGTCGACATCGGCTTAGCTGAGGGCCCAGGCGCGAGCGTCGTCCACCATCTCTCTCCCGACCTTGACCGCAATCAACGCGGAGGGAATTGACCGGGTTCCCGCAGCCCGGCGCCCGCAGCGGGAGCGTCGGCGCCGGACCTAGGACGCCTCGCGCGCCGGTTCGCGGCCGGCCTCGGAAAGCAGCGTGCGGCGCTCCAGCGCTGCAACCAGCTTGCCGGCAAGTTCGCGCTGATCGATCGGCTTCGAGATGTAATCCGTCATGCCCATGGCAAGATAGCGTTCCCGATCACCGCTCATCGCATCGGCAGTCAAGGCCAGGACCGGGATATCGCGCCAGGGTTCAACCGAGGCGCGGATGCGCTTGATCGCCTCCTTGCCGTCCATAACCGGCATGTGGACGTCGAGCAGCACGATGTCGAACGGCTCGTCATAAAGCCGGTCGAGGGCCTCCTGACCGTTGGTCGCCTCGACGAAGATCGGCGCGAGCTGCGCCATGAACAGTTTCACGACCTGGCGGTTGACGGTGTTATCGTCGACCAACAAGATCTTGAGACCCTTGATGCGGCGTGTCGCGGTTTCGGCGGCGACCGGCGCCGGGAAAGCCGGCGCCGAGGGTTCAGCCTCGGTCGTGGCGCGCTCGGCGCGGAAATTCAGACGGAAGATCGAACCCTTGCCGGCTTCGCTCTCGACCGTGACGTCGCCGTCCATCAGGCGAGCGAGCTGGCGGGTAATCGCAAGCCCGAGGCCGGAGCCGCCGAAGCGCCGCGTGATCGTGGCGTCCGCCTGGGTGAAGGTCGAGAACAGCTTGATCCGGGTTGCTTCGTTCATGCCGATGCCGGTGTCGGACACTGCGACGTTGACCTGCCAGACGCCGTCGCTGGCCTGCAAGGCGCCGACGTGGAGGTGGACGTGACCGCGCTCGGTAAACTTGATCGCGTTGGACAACAAGTTGCCGACGCACTGGCGCAGGCGCACCGAATCGAAATTCAGCCGGGCCGGCACGTTGGCGTCGATATCCATCTCGATCTTGAGGCCGCGCTCGACGGCGCGCGACAGGAAAAGCTGGCGCAGACGGTCAAAGGTGACGATCAGGTCGCCATCGACCGGTGATATCTCCATCTTGCCGGCCTCAATCTTCGACAGGTCGAGCACGTCGTTGAGCAGCGCCGTCAGCGTCTTGCCGCTGTCGAGGATGACGTTGACCTTTTCGCGCTGCGCTTCGGGCAGGCCTTCCGCCACCAGCGCCTGCGCCATGCCGAGCACGCCATTGAGCGGGGTGCGGATCTCGTGGCTCATCGAGGCGAGGAAGTTCGACTTGGCGACGGTTGCCGCTTCCGCCTGGCTCTTGGCCTCGATCAGGGCGAGCTCCTGCTGCTTCTGCTCCTGGATATCAAGCATCAGACCGACGGCGCGCACGGGCGTGCCGCGCTCGTCACGCTGGACGCGGCTGAACAGGCGCACCCACTGCTCGCCGCCATTCGGCCGGTAGAGGCGCGCATCGACCCATTCGACGCCAGGCGAAGCGAGGCAACGCTCCCAGCTTTCGCGGACTGTCTGCTGGTCTTCGTCGTGATACATGCCGAACGGCCGCATCGCATGACGGGCAAGCGCCTCTGATCCCGCCAGCTCCTGATACTGCGTCGAGGTCCAGCGTTCGGACGATCGCAGGTCGATCTCATAGACGCCGGCGCGCGCCGCCGACATGGCGATCTCCAGCCGGTCCGACATCACCGACGACTGATCGCGCGCATCGACCAGCTCGGTGATGTTCTGGCTGAGCCCGAACATCTCGTACTTGCCCGAAGGCGTGCGGCGTCCGGAGCAAAATTGCACCAGCGTATGGCGCCAGCCCCCGTCCGACTTGCGGCGACGCAAGTGACAGGTGGCCGAGCCGCCCTGCGTGGTGATCCGCAGGCGGATTTCGGCCTCGCGGGTGAGATCTTCAGGATGCAACGTCTTCAGCGTGTCGGGAAGATAACTCAGCGTGTTGGCGAGGCCGGCGCGGCGCATCACCACTTCGGAGTATTGGAAGGTCTCGGTGTCGGGATCGAAGCGCCACATGCCGATGTCGGCGTCGCGCATCAGCCGGTCGCGGACATCGACGGCGAATACCAACTTGCCCAGCATCGCCCACTCGGCGGTGACGTCGGTCAGCGCAACGATGGCGCCCTGATGGGCGCGGGTGCGGCGCGGACGCAGCCAGCGGTCGCCGGAGGCATGGGCGAAGCGATAGACGGCGCCGTCGCCATAGGATGAGTGCTCGGCGGCCGACGCTTCGAGAAAGTCGGTAAAGCCACGATCAATGACCGCCGCCGGCTCGACGCCGGTCAGCAGGAAGAACGCATCATTGGCGCCGGCGATGCGGCCGTCATCGTCGACCGCCACGGCGCCGATATCGAGCACGCCAAGCTGATCCAGCAACGCGATGGTTTCGGGCGATGCGGACGTGAACAAGGGGGCGCCCCGGAACAATACCAATAGCAATTGGATATCTATCGGCGCGGCGCGTTAACACGCCCTTTCGCGAGGTTGAATAATCCGGGCGATATCAGGGATTACCCCGCGCCAGGGTCACCCTTTCGTCACCTGACCTGAACTGACGGGCCGTTGCAGGCCGCCCATCCCGATTTCAGCGGCGCGGGCGAAAAACCGTGCATCGGTCGAGGCGAAATAGGCCTTCGTCCGGATCGCCGAGACCTTGATGTATTCGCCCTCGACCTGATCGGCCTTCAAGACCAGGAGCGTGTAACCCTTGTCGAACGCATTGTAATAGACGACTTCGTCGTTCGCCTCCGGCATCATCCAATTCAGTTCCTTGAACGGCAGGGCGTCGCCAGCCCCCGGGGAAGTGACCGAAGAACACGCAAATTCAACGCCCCACCGCTGTTTTCGGCTGTCGTGCAGCTCGTTGGCCCAGGCTGTGTGGCTATCCCCGGACAGGACCACCAGGCGGGCCTTGGCCGCCCGCGCAGAGGCGAACAGGCGCTCGCGGGAATTGGGAAAACCGCTCCAGGCGTCGAAATCCCACTCCAGACCGTATTTGGCTGACTGCCAGGAGCTGCGCCGGCCGACCGGAACCTGCGCGAGCTGGTCGGCGCTGAGCCCTTTTTGCAAGTCCGGCAGACGGATTTTGGCCATCACGGTTTGGTTGCCAAGGACCTGCCACTTCTTGCCCGAGGCGGTCGACGCCTTGAAGCCTTCCTCCAACCACGCTTCCTGCTCAGGCCCCATCATGCGGCGGGCGGGATCATTGACCTTCGCCTTGATGGCGTTGGCCGCCGCCTGCTTCTGTGCGTCCGGCGCCTTCACGAAATCCTCGATGCCGATGTCCTCGCCGCGCGCAGTGAGGCGCGTTTCCAACAGAAACAGGGTGGCGAGATCGCCGATGTCGAAACTGCGCCACACCGCCTCGCGGGGCTTGCCCGCTTCCGGATCGCGCATCGGCATCCATTCGAGATAGGCCTGCACGGCCGCAGCCTTGCGGACGCTCCAGTCGCCTTCGGTTGCCGGCTGGTGATTCAGTGCGCCATTCACCGAAGAGTTGTCGGCGGTTTCATGATCATCCCAGGTGCAGAACCAGGGTGCGATGGCGTGCGCCGCCTGAAGGTCAGGGTCGCGGCGATATTGGCTGTAGCGGGTTCGGTAGTCCGACAGTGTCAAACATTCGTGTGAGGGTTCGTGGTTGCGCCCGATCTCCTTGCCGATTTCCCCGCCATATCCATCGACGCCATACTCGTAGATGTAGTCGCCAAGATGGATCACGGCGTCGACATCGTTGCGCTTGGCGATCTCGCGGTAGACGTTGAAGAAACCGAAGGCGTAGTGCGAGCAGGAGACCACCGCCATGCGGTAATCGGCTGTGCCGCTGGCCGGCAGGGTGCGCGTGGCGCCCCCGGGCGACACCGTCTTTCCGACCCGGAAGAAGTAATAATAGGCCTTGCCCGGCTCGAGCCGTTGGACATCGACCTTGACCGTGTAGTCGCGCTCCGGTCCGGTGCGAAATACGCCCTTTTGCACCACGTCCTTGTAGGTCGGATCGCGCGAAACCACCCATGAGACCGGCACCACTCCTGGCGTCGCCGGGGTTATGCGGGTCCAGATCAGCACCCGGTCCTGGCGCGGATCGCCCGAGGCGACACCATGGTTGAAGGCGATCCTGCCGGCAGGCGCTGGGCCCTCGCCCGTAGAAGACGCGCAGGCGGAGGCAAGCCCCGCTGCGGTTGCGCCCAACATGCCACGCCGTGTCAGCCTGGTCATACGGTTCTCCTTTGCGCGGCGATGTGCGACGGATGCGCTTGGCAACCGTAGCTAGCTCCGCATCACGACGAAAGCATGACCTCCAATTCCCTCACCAGCTTTTCCCTGACCGCCCCGGCGGAAGCTGCCGGCGTGCGCCTCGATAAATGGCTTGCCGAGAACGGCGCCGGCATGTCGCGCTCGCGCTTGCGGGTGCTGATCGAGGAGGGCCGGCTCACCGTCAACGGCAAGGTCGAGGCCGACCCCAGCGGCAAGATGATACCTGGCGCCCATTATGATCTCGCCTTGCCCGAACCGACCGCCGCCGATCCCCAACCGGAAGACATCCCGCTCGACATCGTGTTTGAGGACAAGCACCTGATCGTCGTCAACAAGCCGCCGGGCATGGTGGTGCATCCCGCCGCCGGCCAGTGGAGCGGCACGCTGGTCAACGCGCTGCTGTTTCATTGCGGTCCGGCTTTCACCGGCATTGGCGGGGTGTCTCGACCCGGCATCGTCCACCGCCTCGACAAGGACACCTCCGGCGTCATGGTGGTGGCCAAGACCGAACCTGTGCACACCGCCCTCACCGCCATGTTCGCGGCGCACGACATCGAGCGGGCCTATCTTGCCGTCACCCGCGGTGCGCCGCGCCCGCTGATCGGACGGATCGAAACCTATATCGGCCGCTCGCCCAACGACCGAAAGAAGATGGCGGTGATGCGCGAAAAACATTTCCGCGCCGACCATTATTCCGACGATCCCAGCCTGATCCCCGACGAGACCCCGCACGGCAGGATCGCCATCACCAACTACAAGGCGCTCGCAACCTATGGCCGGCTCGACGCCACCGGATCCCAGCCAGCCGCAGCGCTGGTTGAATGCCGGCTCGAGACAGGCCGAACCCATCAGATTCGCGTCCACATGGCGCATATCGGCGCGCCGGTGTTGGGCGATCAGACCTATGGCAAGCATCGCTGGCTCAAAGCCGACGGCAAGGGCCCTGCCTATGAACGCGCCACCGCCGCGGTGAAGGCGTTCGAACGTCAGGCGCTGCACGCTGCGATCCTCGGCTTCGACCATCCGATCACGAAAAAAGCGCTTCGCTTCGAACGTCCGCCGCCACAGGACATGCAGGACCTGATCGCTGCGCTGAAGGCGCTGCCAACCTAGGCGTTTGGGGGGCGCGCATGGCGAACCTGGTTCGACGATTGTCAGCCGAGGATGCGGCGGCGTTCCGCTCCATTCGACTTGAAAGCCTGCGCACCGATCCGAACGCGTTTGGCGCCGAGCTTGAAGAGGAAGCTGGCCAGCCGCTTCTGTTCTTCGCCGAGCGGCTCGCATCGGGTCGGGTCAGCGGCGCCTTCGAGGACGGCGAGCTTGCCGCGATCATGGGCCTCCTTGTCCCCGAGGGGCGCAAGCTCCGGCACAAAGGCCTGCTTTGGGGCGTTTATGCCCGATCAGCCTGGCGTGGCCGCGGTCTGACCGGCCGGGTGCTCGATTTCGTGATTGCCGAGGCGCGCGAGGCTGGGCTCGAATGGATCAACCTGGTCGTGTCGGTCAAAACGCCGGCGGCTCGCAAGCTCTATGAAAGCCGGGGCTTCGTCCTTTATGGGCGCGAGCCCGCCGGGCTGAAAGTCGATGGCATCGACACCGACGACGAGCTGATGACC
>JANMWT010000571.1:0-3315 GCA_031394145.1 Alphaproteobacteria bacterium
CTGGTGGCCGAGGGCGAGGAAGAAATCGCCAGCCCGCATTTCAGCCAGATCGTCCAGAACCCCAAAGTCCTGCCCTGGCTGCAAAAATGCGTCGGCGTGGTCATTCCCTCCGCTGAGCAGGAGCAGAGCGGCGCCGTGACCATCAGCCTTGGCTCCAAGGGTTGCGTCGAGCTCGAGATCGTGGCCAGTGGCGAAAAATGGGGGCGCGGCCCGAAGAAGGACATTCATTCCAGCTTGAAGGCGCAGGTCGACAGCCCGGCATGGCGGCTGGTCGAGGCGTTGCAGACGCTGGTATCGGCAGATGGCAACACGCCTGCGATCGATGGCTGGTTTGAAAAGGTCCGCCCGCTCACCGCGCGGGAAAAAGGATTGGTCGCCCAATATGCCGCCGCCAACAGCGAGGCTGATATCAAGAAGACTTATGGCGTCGAGCACTGGATCGATGACCTGCCCTGGCTTGCCGCCAATGAGCGGCTGGTCTCGCAGCCGACGGTGAATATCGAGGGGCTGGTCGCAGGCTATACCGGGCCCGGCGGCAAGACCGTCCTGCCCGGCCGCGCCGTCGCCAAGATCGACTTGCGCCTGGTGCCCGATATGACCAAGGAGGATTGCGTCGCCAAGCTCCGGGCGCACCTCGACAAGCGCGGCTTCAAGGATGTGGAGACCAACATTACCGGCGGCTACAGCCCGACCGAGACAGCCGAAACGTCCGGCGTTATCCGCGCCGAGCAGGCCGTGCTGAAGCGCGCTGGCGTCGCCAGCTCGCTTTATCCGCGCAACCCCGGGTCGTGGCCAGGGGTCGTCTTCACCGGCGCGCCGCTGCGCTTGCCTGCTGGCCAGTTCGGCATCGGCTACGGCACGGGCGCGCATGCGCCTGACGAGTTCTACGTCATCGAGAGTTCGAACCCGAAGGTTGCCAGCCTTACGGGCGTGACGATGGCGTTTGTCGATCTGCTCTACCAGATCGCGGCGATGGGTTGAGCGACAGCTTCAGGGGCATTTGATGACACACAGCACATTCGTCGGCGCGCTCGCGCTGGCCGCGTCTCTGGCGCTAGCTCCGGCTGCTCTGGCCAAGGACATTGTGGTTCATGCCGGCAAGCTGATCGACGGCGTCTCGAAGACGCCGCAAGCCAATGTCTCAATCCTGATCCACGACGACCGCATCACCGAGATCCGCACGGGCTTTGTCTCGCCCGCCGGCTACACGGTGATCGACCTCTCGAAATCGACCGTGCTTCCGGGACTGATCGATTGCCACGACCACATCACCAGCCAGTTCGACGGCGGCAACCCGATCGCCGAGGCGGTGACGGTGACGAGCTATGATCTCGCCATGCGATCTACCGTCTATGCGAAGGCGACGCTCATGGCTGGCTTCACCACGATCCGCGATGTCGGCGGGGATGTGCATATCGTGGTGGCGCTGAAGAACGCCATCGCCAAGGGCTTCGTTGATGGTCCGCGCATGTTCGTGGCTGGACCGCCGCTAGGTCCGACCGGCGGACATGGCGATCCGTCCAACGGCCTCGACCCCGATCTCATGCATCCCGACTGGCCGCTCTCTCAAATCGACAGCGCGGACCAGGCGCGCAAGACGGTGCGCACGCTGCATCGCATGGGCGTCGACCTGATCAAAATCATGCCTTCGGGCGGCGTCCTCTCGATCGGCGACGATCCGAAACTGCAGCTGATGGCCGACGATGAGGTCAAGGCGGTGATCGACACCGCCCATGGCCTCGGTCTCAAGGTGGCCGCCCATGCCCACGGCAAGGCGGCGATTGATACGGCGGTGAGGTTGGGCGTCGATTCAATTGAACACGGCACTTACGCCGACGCCCAAAGCTATTCGCTCATGAAACAGCACGGGACTTATTTTGTGCCCACCATGCTGGTCGGCCAGACAGCCGTCGAGATCGCGTTGGCGCATCCAGAGCAACTCAATCCTTCCTCGGCGCAGAAGGCAAAAGACACCGTTCCGCACATGCAGAAGAACCTGCACGACGCCTATCAGGCAGGCGTCAAGATCGCCTTTGGCACCGATGAAGGCCTCGCTCCGCACGGCGCCAACGGCAAGGAGTTCGCCCTGATGGTGAAGGCAGGGATGAGCCCGATCGATACGATCATCGCCGCGACCGGATCAGCCGCCGACCTGATCGGCGACACCGCTGATATCGGAACGGTGCAAAAGGGCCGCTATGCCGACCTGATTGCGGTCGATGGCGATCCGATCTCCGACGTGACGAAGCTGGAGCATGTCCAGTTCGTGATGAAAGGCGGCGTCATCTACAAGGATGGCGGCAGGGCCCCCGCGCGCTAAGCGTCACAAAGCGCTGCAATTCAATTCGGGGAAGCATCATGCTCGACCGGCGCTTCGTCATCGCTGTTGCGATTGTCCTTGCCGGGCTCGCCGCCGGCTGCGTCACCCGCAAGGGCGACGAGGTCTCGATGCCTCCCTGGGCGGAGAAGGGCCCCAAGGCCAGCGATTATCGCACCGTCTATCCTGCAGCCGCCCGACGCCGGCAGATCACCGGCCTGGTTCGCCTCACCTGCACGATCCGAACGGATCGAATGCTGGACTGCATGGTTGAAAGCGAGGATCCGCCCGGCATGGGTTTCGGCGACGCCGCGATCTTCGTGTCACATGCCTTCGTGGTGAAAACTGAAAAATCTGACCCGCACCTCGGCGTCGGCAAAGTCGTACATGTGCCGATCCGTTTCGCACTCGGCGACTAAGCGCGCGGTTCAGGTAGTCCCGCCGGTAACGCCGAGCTTCTCCAGCCCGAGGCGTTGCGCCGAGGCCATCACCGCTGCGACGTATTTGTATTCGGTCAGCCGATGCGGCTCGATATGGATCTCCGGCTGACGAGGCCGCTGCGCTTCGATAGCGAGCAAGCGCTCCAGCTCGGCACGGTCGACCGGCGAACCGTTCCAACGATATGAGCCGTCATAGTCAACAGCGATGCGAACAGGTTCGACCAACGCATCCTCCGTCCGCGCATTGCGCGGCGTGTCAATACTGATCGCCTGGCGTTGCGGTGGGATGGTCACGATCAGCATGATCAACAGGACCAGCATCACGTCGATCAGCGGCGTGGTGTTGATCTCGGAGTTAGGCTCGCCATCCTTGAGCGCAGCCCCTTGCATCGCCATGGCCTGTCTCCCCAATTGCGCCGCCGGCTCTCTCAGGGCGGCTAGAAGGAGAATAAGCCTTTGGCGCGTGAACTGTGAGGGGCACGGCTTCATACCGCAGAAAGTTTCTGGGCCTGACGCGAACTCGCACGCCAAGCGCTTCCGTTTCCTGGTGCGTGCGCT
>JANMWT010000579.1:0-19827 GCA_031394145.1 Alphaproteobacteria bacterium
AGCCAGCCCTTCTTGGCCAGCAGCTTCTGCCAAACCTTCTGGTGCTGCTCATCCAGTGAACCGTTTTTGGAGAGCGCCATGCGCTTCTTGAGGTCGTCGGAATAGACCTCCTTGATCCAGGCGCGGACCTCGTCGCGAAACTTCAGATCCTCGGCGGTAAATTCGAGATTCATGGCGATCTATCCCAACGTGTCCATGCGCGTGACTTTCGGCGCGCCGTTGAGGAACGGCCCCATCGCCCGGCCCAACCGCTTGAAGTGCTCAAACCCGCGATGCGCATCGACGGCGGCCTGATCCTTATACTGCTCCATAAAGCCGTACTCGGTCGTGGAATCGCGAAGCTTGAATAGCTTGTAGAGCAGCACGCCCGGTTCATTGGCGTTGACCGCGGCCTCCAACTCCTTGGCCACGGCCTCGAACTCGGCCTGCTTGCCGTCAAGGACGGTCAGAACTGCGAACGCGCCGATCATGCGGTATCTCCTGGTTGCCTCCCCAGAATACGCCAGGAAACGGCGTTGTCATCCGCCACGGCCGACGCGAGGGAAACTTGAGGGAAATGCAGACCGAATGATCCTCGGGACGGCGCGCCTCTCGCTGGCAGGCTTCTTAGCGGGACGGCGAGGGGCTAGCCTCCCGGAAAACGCCACTCAAACCGGAGAAACCTAACTTGAAAGCTGTCCTGATCGTCATCGCCCTTTTGTTGCCCGCCCCCGCCCTCGGTCAGATTGCCAAGGCGCCGCCCCTCGGTGCAACGCCGCCTGCGCCGTTCACCTACCTCTCCGCCAAGGACATCGAGGGCCGGGTCGGCCATCCAGGTCCGGATGGGACGCCTGTGGTGTCGATGATCGACAACCACGAATATTATTTCTCCGAAGTGGTCTCGCGCACGAGCGACGGGATGGTCGAGCGCCACGATCACTGGATCGACTTTATCACGATCCTTTCGGGGGACGTGCAGCTCGCGGTTGGCGGCGCCATCACGGGGGGCACGGTCGACGACAGGGGTGAAAGCCATGGCGGCGCTCAGGTCGGGCCAACCATCCTCGCCCTGCATGCGGGCGACTATGTGCAGATCCCCGCCGGAACCCCGCACCGGATGATCGTTCCGAAGAACCTGCGCTATCTGGTGGTGAAAGTCCGCGTCTGATCGCTCAGCGCTCGCGCGCAACCAGGAGCAGGCTGGTCAGGATCATCGCCACGGCGGCGCCCAGCACCAGAAGGGGCGTCGGCGAGCCGCTCGACAGGCTGGCAAGATCCGGCAGGTGCGTCAGGCGCGACAGGTCGGGAACTTCCATCGCCCGATCGACGGCGGTCTGAAGCGGCGGCAGCGCCTTGACCAAGGCAGGCAGGCTGCCGAGCGCAAAGCCGAAGCCCATCAGCCCCGCGCCATAAATCGTCACCCGGCGCAAACCAGGCGAAGCGTCCATCGCGGTGACCACCCGCGTCGAAAACCCGCCATCCTGGATCGACGCCTCGTCTGCGGCGAGGAGGCCTTCGAGGTCCGGCTGGCTTGGATCGCTGTTCATGTCGCTACGCTCCTCGAACATGCTCTCATGTCCTCACATAGGCCGCCAGAGCGGTCTGCAACTTCACCCGTCCGCGAACCACCCAGGTCTTTACCGACCCGAGGGGCGCCTCCATCACCAGTGCAGCTTCGGCGTGCGACAGGCCCGCGCCAAGGCACAGCGCGACCGCCGACCGCTCGTGATCGTCCAGCACGGCGAAGGCGCGTTGTAGATCCAGGCGCTCTCCGGGGCTGTCCTCCGGCGCCGGAATGTCGTCCGCTTCGCTTGCCGGGCGATCGCGGCGGCTGTGCAGGAATTCGCGGTAGGCGATGGTGCAGACCCAGCCGCGAAAGGAGCCGCCCCGCCAGGTAGAGCGACGTCGCCAAGCTGTCATGAACGCAGCTTGTGCAATGTCGTCTCCATCGCTGGCGGAGCGGGTGAGGCGGCGAGAGAGGGCCCGAATTCCGGCCTGGTGTCGGCGCACCAGTTCCTCAAAAGCTCCGCGGTCGCCGCGCATCGCGGCGGGGGTCAGGTCCGCTTCGCTCTTTCCCGCCCCGTTCACCTTCGAGGCCTAGGTGCGCTTGGCGTCGTTGGCGAAGAAGTGGAGCCCGATGAAAGCAAGCCCAAGGAACAGCGGGAAGACGGCAATGCCCATCAAAGGCCGCATCGCGTCGTGCATGTCGGAGCCCTGGCCGGAGCCGATGATCAGACCCAGTGCGCCGCAGGCCAGCGCGATCGAGATGAAGATGACCCCCAGCCTGATGTCGCGGTTGGGGCTGTTCATCCTCGCCATCGCGGACATGGCTTCCGGGGTGATCTCCTGGCCCTTCTCGATCGCCAGCCGCAGGGTCTGGAAGGCTTCCGCCCGGCGCTTCTGGCTGAAGTGCATGATTGCCCAGACGATCGCGACAATGGATCCGAAGAGAACGATCGGAACGACAATTTCTGGGCCCATGGCTGCTTTCCTCTGCAATTTGGGGCCGTGTCCGTCCCCTTGTGCTCACTAAGAGGCCGGTTGCCGGGCGATTGGATGCGGGCGGGAGAAATATTTCTCCGATCTGCCTTTCCGGATCGCCCCTTCCGCTAGGCCAACCCCAGGTCCGCTAGGCCAATCCCGGCGCATCCGCGGCTGCAAGGCAGCCATTCGCGATGAGGATGGCCAACGCCGGGTCCAGCATTGGACGATAACTCCGCCAGCGGTCGACCGAGCTTGCATAGAGCGGCTGACGCACCTGCGCGGCGCTCGCGGTCGCCACCGGCGCCTGATTTTCGTGGAAAGCGATACAGGCCGGTTCGAATGCGAGCCCGCAAAAAGCGAGCACGCGGCGCGTCTCGGTTTCGATATCCGAGACGATGCGTTCATAATGGACCTCGCAGAAACGGTCCGCAGGCAGCGTCTCGCTAAAGCGCCTGACCAGCCGGTCGAAGCGCACATAGTGCCGGGCGGTCGCCGTGAGGTCGAAGGTGTAATCATAAGCCCGCGCTGAGCGAGCGAAGACCTGACGGTAAGTGCTGAGCACCACATCCGCCGGGTGACGGCGCAAGCACACCACCCGCGCATCAGGCAAAGCGCGCAGGATGAGCGCCGCGAGATAGATGTTCAGCGGTTGTTTGTCAGTGAAACGGCCGGTCAGGCCCAGCGCACCGCGGACCGAAAGCATGTAGGCTTCCCCAATCGCCCGCGGATCCGCAGTTACCGCCGCATCGATCGTGGCAGGGTTGAACAACCCGGCGGCGCCTCGGCCTGCAACCCGCTCTAGCGCGATGGCGAAGTCGTTCAACTCGCCGGCGGATGCGACCTCGCTATGGTTCGAGAGAATTCGGTCAAGCAGCGTCGTTCCGGTGCGGGGCATCCCGACGATGAAGATCGGCCCGGCGCCGGCAAGCCCGCCGGCGGGCGGCAGCCCGGTTGAACGTTCAGCCGCCGCAAACAGCAGCTCCTCAGCGGCGGCATCCGGTTTGCGGCCGGCCTTGGCCCTTGCCAGCCATGCCATCGCCTCGGGATAGCGACCAAGATCCTCGTTGGCTTTCGCCAGCGCGTGACCGAGGGCATGGACGCCTTCCGGATCGGCGGCGTTGGCGGCGAAGGCCCGCTCCAGCTTCGCAAAGTCGTTCGCTTCGGGCGTCTGCCGCGTGATCTGAACCAGGCCGGACCACGCCATTGCATGGGATGGCGCGCCCCGGAGGCAGGCGCGGTAGGCGGTGCGCGCCTCGTCCATCCGGCCAAGAAACGACAGAGCCGCGGCCAGATTGTAGTGATATCCGGGCGCATCCGTCGCCGCCGCAGCCCGCTGGTAGAACGGGGCTGCGCGGGCATGCAGACCGGCCCGCGTGAAGACCACTCCAAGGGTGTCCAAGGTATAGGCGTCGGCCGGCAAAAGCGCCGCGGCGCCCTCCGCCGCTTCGACCGCCGCGGCTGAGCGACCCAAGGCCATCAGCGAGCGGGCTTTCTGGGCCAACGCCTGGGGAAAGGCCACGCGGCAGGCAAGGGCTTGATCGAAGCGCTGGACGGCGTTGGCGTGCCGATCATGATCCGCCGAGATGACGCCGAGCAGATGATGCGCCTCGGCCGTCTGCGGCGCCGTCTTCACGATCTCGAGGCAAATGGCTTCGGCCGCCCGATAGTCGCGGGCGGCCAAGCAGTGTGCGGCTTGAGACAGGCGGGCGGCTAGCTGGGGTGGGGGCGGCTCTGCGGGCATCGCAGCCCCTCCCCTCGCAGGTGCGATCTAGGCGCGTTTGCGCTCCAGGCTGCGAATATAGCGCTCGTGTTCCTTGATCGGGTCAAGCACGCGCTCTTCGCGATTGTTGGAGGACACCACGGTCGTGGTCGACCGGTTGTCCTTCTTGGCTTTCGCAGCTTCCTTGACCGCCTTCTTGCGATCTTTCCGCTCGGCCCGCTTCTGGGCGTCGGTCAGATGCTCGGCTTCAATCTTGGCGCGCTCGGCGGCGGCGATGGCCTCGATCCGGGCAGCTTCCGCTGCGGCGGCGGCTTCTTCGCGCGCTTTCTGCTTGGCCAGCTTCTCTTCCTGGCGCTGCAGCCTCAGGGCCTCGATTTTCGTCTTGCGCTCACCCTCGTGATCGATGGGCTCGGGCGCAGTAACGGCGGCCTTGGGCTTGAATTTGGCGAGAAGGGCTTGTTTGGCGGCGGCCGATGCGGCCTGCCGATCCGAAAATGTCGAGTTCTTGAGCTGCATTAGGTCTTTCGGTTGAACGCTGAGTCGGTGAGGGGTGACTGGTAACTGAGGTGGCCGGTACATAGGGGGGCCGCGGCGTTTCGTCCATAGCGGACGGCATTACGCCAAGTTCATTCCGGTGCGACGCGGCGCCGCCGCCACGGCCGCTGCCACTGCAACGGCCACTGCAACGGGCGGCGGGCGGCGGGCCTGACCGCCTCTCGCACGGCCGTGTCGGGGCCGCAGGCATGAGGCGCGTCTCGGCATCGGCAAGCTGGTCGCGCAGACGCGGAGATCGGGTGATCGCCTACCGAAGAAACGCTTCGGTATAGAGATCGAGCTTGAAACCGGCGATCAGCCGCCCTCCAAGATCAAGCATCGGGCGCTTGATCATCGTCGGATTTGCCAACATGAGCGCGACCGCTCTCCTGGCGTCCAGCCCGCTCTTTTTTGCGTTCGGCAGCTCCTTGAATGTGGTGCTCGCCTTGTTCAGAACCCGTTCCCAGCCGAGCGCCTCGACCCAAGCCTCGACCTGGGCGCGGTCGATGCCGTCGGTGCGATAGTCGTGAAACCGATAGGCCACCCCCTGGCTGTCGAGCCAGGTTCGGGCCTTCTTCATCGTGTCGCAATTCGCGATGCCATAAATCGTGACCACAGCGAGCTTGGGCATGGCGGAGACTGTCCTGCTAATAACTGCGAGCTGGGCGGACGCTGAGTTCGCGCAGGCTCTAGTCCTCTTCAGCTGCATCCTCGCCGGCATCAAGGCTGGCGATGAACTTCTCGATATCATCGAGGTCGGCGTCAAACGGATAACGCTTGTCGCCAAAGACGATCTCTGAGCCCCCGTCCCTTCGCAACATATAACCGCCATGCGCGCGCGTTTGCGGGTTCGCCATCTGCACCTTCAATAAGCTGAGCCGATGCCGCGCGGCGGCCCGCCGGACGCGACGCTCGAGCGATACGAGCGCATGCTTGGTCAGCATGTCGTCATCCCACACTTTCAACGCCGAGCTTCAATGCAAGACCGCTCGGCTCTGACTTGCTCTAAAACAGCGGTCTATGAGCGCTTCGCCGCGTTCAGCGCCGCGGCGGCGCGAATGAGCGCCTTAAACGCCTTTTCATCAATCTTGTCACCCTTGCGGAAATCAATCGCGCGCCGCGTACCGCCCTCGAGGCTGGCATTGAACAGGCGCTTGGGTTCATCCAGCGCGGCGCCCTTGGCGAAGGTGGTCTTGACGTAGTCCTTGTAGGTCTCACCGGTGCAGATGATGCCGGCTCGCTCCCAGACCGGAACGCCGCGCCACTTCCACTCCTCGACCACCTCGGGAACCGCCTCATGGATGAGCCTGCGGATTTGGGACAGCGTCTCGCCCCGCCAGTCCGCCAGCTCCTCGATGCGCGCATCGATCAGCGAGGCAGGAGAGGCGCTTTCCTTGGCCTTCGTCGCCGCGCTGTCGCGCTTGCCGAGTGTGGTCGTCGACTTTTTCTTTACAGCCATTGCATTCGTTCCTAACCGCCGGCGCGTCGCGACTTCGCGACATACGGCAGCAGGAAAGGATAAATGCCGGTGATCGCGAGCAAGGCAAACGGCAGCAGCCCCACATAGGACATCCAGACGATGGGAATTCTTTAGCGTTCTTGAGCGTTCTTGGACGCATCGACGATCCCGGTCAGTCGTAACGTCTTGATGTTCGAGGCAAGAGTCGACCTTCCGGGGCCACTCCTGTAACCCTGCCGACCACACCAGCGGGGTCGGGCGTGCCGGATATCTTTCTCTCGTACAACCGCGAGGACCAGGCGCGGGCGAAACTTTTCGCGGAGACTTTCGCCGCGCAAGGTTTCAAGGTCTGGTGGGACGTCGGCCTCCAGGCTGGCGAAGCCTATGACGAGGTGACCGAGACCGCGCTGCGGACGGCTAAAGCAGTGGTGGTGCTTTGGTCGAAAAAGTCGGTCGTCTCACGTTGGGTGCGCGCCGAGGCGACCCTCGCAGATCGCAACAAAACCCTTGTGCCTTGCATGATCGAGCCCTGCGAACGACCGATTATGTTCGAACTGACGCAGACGGCGGAGCTGGCGCACTGGCAAGGTGACGCAAGCGACAAGGCGTGGGTGGCGTTCGTCGCTGACATAAGGCGGTTCATCGCCAGGCATGGCGGGCGGGCTGGCACCTCGCCGGTCGAGGCTGCGCCTTCGCTGCGCGAGATCATCGCCGAACCGTCCAAGCCGCCCGAGACAATGCTGGCCGTGCTGCCGTTCGACAATCTTTCCGCTGATCCCGAGATGGCGTTCTTTTCCGACGGGGTTTCGGAGGACATTCTCGGGCGGCTGTCGCGCGGGTCGAAGCTGAAGGTGATCGGGAAGACGTCGAGCTTCCAGTTCCGCGGGGCGGACAAGCCGAAGGCTGCGGCGGCGCTGAAGGCGACGCATGTGCTGGACGGCTCGATCCGGCGCGCCGGCGGCAAGGTTCGCATCGCCGCCCACCTCACCGAGATCGCCGGGCACACTACGCTGTGGGCCGACAAGTATGACCGCGGGCTCGAAGACGTGTTCGCTGTGCAGGACGAGATTTCCGAGGCCATCGCGGAAGCGCTGAATGCGACATTCTTCCCGCAGAAGACGGCGAAGATCGATCCGCAGACCTATGATCTCTACCTGCGCAATCGCAGCTATGTGTTCGGCGCGGAGAACATGCGCGCCAAAATCGCAGCGCTGGAAGCGGTAACGCAGATCGCGCCGGATTTCGCTGACGCCTGGGGCGAATTGGCGCATGAGCGGGCGCTGCTGCGGATCGAGGCGCCGATATTCGAACTCGCGGTGATGAGGGTCCGGACTGAAGCGGACTTGGCGCGCTGCCTTGCGCTCGACCCGACCAACGCCAAGGCGACAGACGCGGAGTACCAGCTCGTCGATCCATTCGGCGACTTCATGGCTGCCGAGGACATAGCGAAGCGCATGCGGGCGAACGGCCAGAACTCACCGTATTCGCAGTACCTGATCGCCGTTCATCTCGAATCCGTCGGCCGGGTGCAGGAAGCGCTTGGCCACGCGCGGCGCGGCGCCGAGCTTGCCCCGCTCGACCACATAGTTGCAACGATGGTGGGCCAGGTTCTGATGTGGCTTGGCCGCCGCGCCGAGTCGCGCGCGATTGCGGAGCGCCTCCTCGAACTCCTGCCGGACAATCTCTACAATACCGCGAACCTGCTTCTGGTCCGCACTGCGGAGCGCGACTGGGCGGGTGTGGATGCGCTGAAAGACTATCCGCTTCGGGAGCTGTCCGGATTGCGGGGGATCGCCGGCGTCGCGCGCGCGGGAACGCCGGAAGCCCGGCAGGGATTACGGGCGGCGATCCGGCGGCCGATCGAGGAGACCGGCTATGCCGACATCGCGCCGCTGGTCTTCCTGGCCCATTTCGGCTTTGCGAATGATGTGTTCGAGCTGCTCGAGAAATCAAAGTTCGGCCCTTCCGGTGCCGCAACGGATGTGCGCGGAATCAATGCTTATCGTACGGGCTTGCCTTTTCATGCGGAGTATCCCGAGCTACGCAAGGATCCGCGCTTTCCGAAGTTGGCTGCGCGGCTTGGGCTGGTGGAATACTGGCTCGCCTCTCAGAAATGGCCCGACTGCGTCGAGCACGTCCCGTACGATTTCCGCGCCGGGTGCGAGGCGGTGCGCCATACGCCGAAGGACAGGTTCGGTGTATAAAACCCCTGACGTCTGCCTCAACTGAGATCGGGACCAATAGGCACCGATGAATGACAGCAGTGGGCCATCATCGCCCAGCCAGTCGCAATGTTACTGGCGGCTCGCCTGTCGGATAGCAGCCATTCGCGGCCAAGGGGCGCAGCCGGCTGGATGTCGACAACGCTCATGCGTAACATCCCTGGTTAGCGCTAGGGATGTCCTGCCACCCAGCGGCCGGGGTGCACTAGATTTATGGCCATGACTTAGCTATAATCTACAAATGAGCGCCTATAGTGTCGCGGAAGCGAAAAACAATTTGTCGGAATTGATCGACCGCGCCCTCAAGGGCGAAGGCGTCGTCATTACGCGCCATGGAACGCCGGTCGTGGAGATGCGGGCCGTTAAACCTGCGCCTCGGCCGGTGACCGACGCGGATATCGAATGGCTGGCGTCGCGCCGCGTTCCCGCGCGCCCCGGCGTAGAGACGCCGAGCCAAAGCCTCGCCGCGCTGCGCGACGAGGACCCGGTGTGAAGGCCTACCTCGACGCTAGCGTCATCGTCCCGCTGTTCCTCGCAGATCCGTTCACGGGGCGCGCCGAAGCCCTGCTAAGGACACCGAACCTCGCGCTGATCGTCGCTGATTGGGCTGTCCTGGAAGTATCGAACGTCGTCTCTCGCCGCGTCCGCATCCAAGCGCTGGCGGGAAAGGATGCGCTGACAATTCTGGCGGATTTCGATCTCTGGCGCGGGCGCACGACGGCCGATGCGGATACGACAGGCGCGGACGTCGCCGCAGCGACGCAGTTGGTCCGTCGGTTCGACCTAATCCTGCGCGGTCCCGATGCAATCCACATCGCAATGGCCCAGCGTCTCGGAGCTAGCCTGTTCACGTTCGACGAACGGATGGCGATGGCCGCGGCTGCCGTCGGCGTGGAGACAGCGCCGTGAGCCAATGCGGCATCGCGCGCGAAGGTTGAGTGGAACGGCCTGGTCCAACCGAGAAGTATCGTCGGTTACGGCCCAGGCTGCGCTGGCCAAAGAACATTACCGCTAAAGCGCACGAAGCTCCTATCTCGTGTCCGGATACTTGTCTGCATCGGGCTATCGCCGACCGGCCCCTCGCAATTTTACCGGCGGCGGGCTCGCTCCCACTCGATTATCAACGAGCCAATTGTCGCGTTGATTTTGCTAGCTTAAAAAATCAGAGAAATCCAAACACCGTCATTTTTACCGTCAAAAAACACTCAATCCGAGAGCACGCCAAACTACGCCACGGTATCACGACGCCCCATCTCATTCGGAGTGATAGCAATCCAGGCTAGCCGAAACAACGGCGGCGCCGATCTCCGATGCTGAAGCGAGAGTGAGAGGTCTGAGCAGATTGTCACGATGGGAGAGCTGCCGAGTGAGAGTCCTTTGGCTCCCCGTCATGGAGAATGACCTTGGCTCAAGTTCAAATGGGGCGACCGTCCCCTCTCGACATTCCAAGTTTCAATTCAGCCCGCCTTTCGTCGTTGCCAAACGTACGTCTGAGACGGACATGTCCGGTCAAATTGCATCCGCAAATCGGGTGGCCAGAAAGATAGCTGGAACGGTTCAGACCAATGTGACAAATCCTCTGCTGTCTGTCGCGCGGTCAGCGGTTTCATCACCAGCATGGCAACTGAAGCGAACATTCGTTTAGCCGCTGTCCATCACCCACCCCTGCTCCGCAAGCTGTCGGCTAGCGCCGAAAGCGCGTTGGCAAGCTGCCTGGCGGTTTCCGGCGGTGGCAGCGGCACTTTGAGGTTTTGCGCGCCGGTGGCCGGATCGCGCTCGATCCATGGATGCGCCGGAGCGTCGGGATCGTCGGCCGACACGAGTGCGGCAATAAACTGCGCGCTGACTTGCACCAAGGCTTGCCACGGATCGGGACCTGTATCGCGCGGTCGTGCTCCGGCCCCATCAATCCGCGCGGTCGCCGTCTCGCCCGAGCCGGTGGTCGCAACCGCATTTGCAGCTTCCGCGGACCCGGCGCCGTTCGCGGCGACAATATTCCTCGCTTCCTCAGCCGGCGCGAGAGCTTCGCCCTCGCCCATGCTCCCGGTGACGTTTTCAACGTCCTTCATGAAGCGGTTGAGGCGCGACCCGCCGAACGATATCTCGCCTGTACCGCCGTCAAGAATTCCCGCCGACAAGGAGCGCTTAAACGCCAGCACCGAAAGCATGCCCTCTTCGATGGTGCCTTTTGACACGAAATTTATGATCTGAACCGGTCGCTTCTGGCCCAAACGATGGATGCGCGCGATGCGTTGCTCGAGAATTGCCGGGTTCCAAGGCAAGTCCATGTTCACAAGCGTCGAAGCATGCTGCAGATTAAGGCCCGTACTACCGGCATCGGTGGATAGGAACACGCGGCAGGCCGGGTCGTCTCGAAACCGCTCAACCAGTGCCAGCCGTTTTTCCGGCGGCACGCCGCCATGGAAGCTGACGTAACCGACGTCGCGCGCATCGAGACGACGGATGACAATGTCCTGAGTCCGCGTCCATTGCGAAAACACCACCGCCTTGGCCTCAGGATCGGCGAACAAGTCCTCGAACAGCGCCGCCAGTTCGTCGGCCTTGACGCCGTGATCGGTTTCCCGGTCCAGCAGATAGGTGCTGTTGCACGACATGCGCATATTCTGCAGGGCACAAGTCAACCGCCGCTGATCTTTGTCCGACAGGAACCTCATCTTGCGCCAGCGCTGGACAATTCTCGCCACCACGTCGGCGTTTTCCTGGTGATACAGCATCTGCATCTGCGTCATCGGCACCAGCAGGTTCTGGTCAGTCCGGCTTGGCAATTGCCGCAGCACCTCGGATTTGCGCCGCCGGATCATGATCGGCGCCAGCGTTTGGCCAATCTTTTCCAACCTGGTATAGCCGGTGACGCGCCCGGCTTCGTCCTTGACCTGATGTTCGTGCAGGAGTTTCCAGGTCGGCCCCAGCCGGTGCTGATCGACGAACTGAACGATGGAAATCAGTTCTTCCAGCTTGTTTTCCAGTGGCGTTCCGGTGAGCACAATCGCGTAAGGGCTATCGATGCGCTTCAAGGCGCGCGCGGCAATTGTGTTCCAGTTTTTCACCCGTTGCGCTTCATCGACGATCACCAGATCGGGCGCCCAGGCGGTGATCAAGTCCAGATCGGGCTTCAGTTTCTCGTAGTTGGTGATCTTGCAGAAGTCGTCCAGGGCATAATCCTTCTGCCTTTGCGCCCGGCCGCCGGCAAGAACGCGGGCCGCGTTTTCACCCTGTCGCCCGGTGTAACGAATGATCTCGCTCTGCCACTGGTACTTGAGCGAAGTTGGGCAGATCACCAGCACTTTCGAGGTGCCAAAATGCCGTGCAAGTATTTCCGCTGCGGCAACCGCCTGAATGGTCTTGCCCAAACCCATGTCGTCGCCGATCAGAGCGCGGCCGGCACGCACCGCGAACAGCGCACCCTCGGCCTGATAAGGATAAAGCGGCACCTTGAGAAGGTTCGTCATCTTGGGATCGGCAGCGCCCCGCGGGAACATCCTTTCCAGTACGAGAGCCCGCCGGCCCTCATCACGGCGTCCCGCGACAAAATCGAGCGCGTCGTCGTAAGCGCGCAGCTCATGGCCGCTCTTCGATGCCGCAGCCATGAAATTCTTCAGCTCGCCAAAGCGCTTTTCCGCCAGCATCCCGTTGCGTCCGGCGTCGAACAGACCGGCGGCAGCCTTGGCCAAAACCGGCGGGCAATCCGTCCCCGCGCGAAAATGCACACAGCGACGGCCGTCATTGCGCAGATACAGTTCGGAAAAGGCCGGCTGGCGCCCCTCAGCGAACGCCTTTTTGGCGCCACGTCTTTTCAGAAGCTTGGCGAGCGTGAATTCGATGTGCTTGCAGGTGCCCAATTCGCTGGTCGCGTAATCGGGGCATGAACAAAAATTGCCGCCCGGGCCCAAGCCGCGGATTGCCACGCGATAGTTGGATTTCGAAACGGGATTGCTGATCCGGAACTCGGAGAAAAACGGTTCGCCGCCTAGATTTTCCAGCCCGAAGTCCTGCTCGCGGCCGAATTGGCGGCGCAAGCCCCGTTGCCAATCCAGCGGCGAAAGATCGGCGGGCGCATGGGTGGGCGAGAGCTTGGTTTCCTTGTTCGGCTTGGTCGCGGAATTCAGGTTTCGGCGCTTGGATTTCATCGAAGTGCATTCCGTTAAGCAAAAGTTTCTCGCGAGACATTAATCTGGCATCCCATGCCTTTCCCCCGGCGCTGGCGCTACTTCCATCTATGCAACAACGCCGGGCGACCAGTATCCACGAAATCGATGATTGGCACATCGCGGTTTTCACCAGCGTCCAACTGGTTCCGTCGCAGAGGCGGACTATTCAAACGTGTAACCGAGCGCCCGGTACCCCGTTCGCCGCTTTGCTGCCATGCGCGCCAGCATCGGCACCAGTTCGTCGACATAGTCGACGACGAGAACCTCGGTCTTCCCGTCATGCTGGCGGTGCAGCCGACCGACATACTGAGCCAGCGTACCCTTCCAGGATATAGGCATCGTGAGGAAAAGCGTGTCGAGCCTTTGATCGTCGAAGCCCTCTCCAATATAGCGCCCCGTAGCAAGGATAAGCCGTTCCTGGTCATCGGCTACTTGTAGGGTAGCCTCAGCCGCCTTGCGTTCGCCGGCAGACATCCCGCCCCGAAGGACAACAAGATTGCGCACGAAGCGCGAAAAGCGCTTCTCGAGGTATTCGAGATGGTCCCTGCGCTCCGTCAGCAAGATAGGGGACCGCTTTGCTTCAAGAGCCTTCAGCACGTCGTCGAAGATCAGGTTGTTGCGCGGCTCGTCATGCGCTAGGGCCGCGTAGACCGCCGGCATGGAAGGGCGATCTGAGGCAGCCAAAGGCGGCGGCAACTGAAACTCCGTCGCTCGATGCTTGGCGCGGTGATTGATCCCCCGCTCGGCGGCCTGCGCACGCGCATCAACGCGATGCCGAACAGGACCGCACTGCATGAAGATGATCGGATGGTGACCATCTTTGCGGGCCACCGTCGCGGACAGTCCGAGGACATAGCGCGCTTTCGCCCGGCGAGCCACCAGTTCAAAGCTTGCCGCCGAGAGATGATGGCATTCGTCGACGACAAGATGACCGTAGTCCGCCACCAGGTCCGATACTTCGCCCTGACGCACGAGGCTCTGGATCAGCGCGACATCAATGATGCCGGTCGGCTTCCGGCGTCCGCCACCGATGATGCCAATGTCCTTCGGATCGATATCGAGAAATGTCCTCAGCCGCTCCACCCACTGGGTGAGCAACTCGCGACGATGGACGAGAACGAGCGCATTGCGCCCCCGTTGCGCAATGAGCGCGGCAGCCACAACCGTCTTGCCGAAGGCCGTCGTCGCCGCGAGCACGCCATGGTCATGCGGCAGGAGGGCGTCGAATGCCTTGACCTGCGGCTCGTGCAGCGTCCCCTGGAATCTCACCCGGCTTGGAAGCGGATTGCCGATCACCCTGAGGTCGTCCACCTCAACTTCGGCGCCCTCGCCTCGGATCAGCGCAACGGCTTCATCGAGGCACCCTCGTGGCAATCCAACATGACGCGCATGAAGTTCGGCGCAAGAGATGATCCGAGGTTTGCCGAAGGTCGGGAACCGCATGGATTGCGCGCGATAGAACTCGGGATTTTGGAAGGCTGCCAAGCGTATGAGCCGTGCTGTCATCGCCGGCGGCAAATCGACCCGGTCGATATAGAGCTGATCGGCGACCACGATGGTGATCTTGCTCGGCAGAGGAACGCCTATCGGGCCAACCTTCGCGCGCCGTGACGGCGTCATGCGCCACGGCTTGTCCACTTCTTCGTCTTCGACCGGCATCCGGACGCCAAGAACGCGGCCTCGCATCTCGGCATCGCCAACGATTTCGGATGCAGCTTTGGCGGATAGCCGTGGAATCGCCGCCAGGAACGCCCATTGGTTGTCGTACGGGCGGAGGTCCTTGTCGATGAAGACACTGTTCCCAAGCTCGCGTGCCCTGCGTTGCAAAGGCAAGGCGATTAGATTGCCGAAGCCGCCGGCCGGCATGGTGTCCTGACTTGGAAAGAAGCGATCATATGAGGTAAATCCTATCTCGGGGCGGCGCTCCATGGTCTCTGTCAACACAGCAGCGCCAAGCTGTCGTGCTGTGCGCGCCGGAACCGGCTCGGAAAAGAAAATCCAGACGTGACCTCCATTGCCGGACCGAGACCGCTCAAGGGCAGCGGGCACCTCTTTGGCGCGGCACGTTTCCAGCATGGCCAACGCATCGGCCGCCCAATTCTCCTTGTCGAAATCGGCGGCAAGAAACCAACAGGTCTCGTCCGGAAGCAGCGGATAAACGCCCGCGACGAAGTCATCGCCAGAGGGTCGCAGACTGTCGCCGCCGCGCAGGTGCTTTTCGATGATGTCGTCGGAGACCGGGACGAAGGCTTGATGAGGGCACTCCCCGCATTTGACCTGGGGCTTACCGCATATTCCCCTGACCCACTCGTTGGCGCACGCGGGCGCATAGCCGGACTTGGCGGTCTTCCGGTTTTCCCACCTGACAGGGAATACGTCAGCACGGCCTGCGAATAGGCGCCGAAACAGCGCGATCTTTTCCTCGGCGGATGACGCGGCCATGACCCCCGGTGCATCTGCAATGCCGGGTGATGAATAATTTGCAGCCACTGAACACCGGCTCACGAGATCCCTCAGCGCGGCCTCAAGCTCTTTCCGCTCCGCCTCATTTGTGTTTAACCGGGCTCGAATCCGCTCAATCTCGACCTCAAGTTCGTGCGCAGTCTCGGCGTCACCGCCCAGCGTCAGTCGTTTCGACACATCTCCGCTCAGCCAAGTCTTCATGGAGTAGGCTCTCCATGCGGTCGCCGCCCTCGTCTCACGCGTGGCACCAGCGACTTGTCACCGGATTTCCAAGCCTTGACGTTCTGCGCCTTCCATCGCAATGCCGGACAGGTTTCTATCGCACCGCGCACGGATTCCGGAACGCCCATAGGGGACGCGTCGATCTCACCCCGATCAAGCACCCCGTCCAAAAACGCTCTCTCGCCTACCGTGAACTGAAACAGCGGCGCGAGCTTTTCCCGGCACGCCGCTGTGACGCTCTCGATCCAGACTGCCGGGCCGCCAAAGCGATCGAAATACCGGTCATGCAGGCACATGGTCAGCTTGCCGGTGATGTCGCCGACCTCGCATCTGATCGCGTCGGGCGAGGCTGTCCTCCAGTCGAAGCTCTTGGCGCTCGCACCGATCATCAAGGTGGCCGCCTTGATCTTCGCCCAGTCGAGACCCGGCATGGCGATGATCCGATGCGCGTCGAACAAGTCGCGCGCAGTGCGCCGCGTGATCAGCGCGACCATCTTGCCAGCGACGATCTCGTGGATATCGAGAACCGGCACATTCGTGGCCTGGTAAGATCCAATTGCCGCCGATGGCATGCGATCCACGCCGTAAAGGGGGAAGCGATAGAGATAATTTATATCGATTTCGATGGTCCCCGCGCCACCCAGCGCGGAGGCATAGCGGTAGATCCATTTGCCTCCGGCATGCTCGGACGGCTCGCGCCGCGCGGTATAGCCCTTCGATTCCATCAGCCGCTCGATCCGGTCCTCCAGTCCCGGTCGATCCGTATCCATCTGCTCCTTTTCGACAGCGCCGACATAGTTGATGTCGATATCGACCGAGAGCCGATCCAGATTGGAATGGAAGACGTTGAGCGCTGTCCCGCCCTTCAAGGCGATGCGCGGACCGATCAGTGTGTCGGCGCCGAACGCATCGAGAATGTCGATCAGCCGGATCACGCGCTCCAAGGTCGCGGGCTGAAGCTGCCGCTCGGCCGCCAAGTCCTGGAGGGTTTCTCGCGAAGCGACCATCAGACGCCTTCAAAGGCGGCGTCGACCGCCTGCATCGGGAGAAGCACACGCCACGGTTCGACGAGTACGGCGTGACCTGGTTCAGCACCCAGCGCGTAGTGCTTCGATCGCGGAAGCCGGGCCCGCAGACGCGCCAGAACATCGTCGGTGACGCCGAGCGCGCCGCGCCGCTTCTCGAGCCACCAACCTGAAACCGAGGCGAGTGATCGGTTGTCCAGTAGTTCAACATAGTCGGCGACCTTCGCCGGGTCGAGATAGCGCACCAGATCCAGCGACTTCAGGACTTCCTCGACTCCACCCGCGAGCTCCGGCCGGTGCAGGACATCGACGACCGTGCGCTCGACCGCGGTCACGCGGATCACCACCCCCTGCCGATCCATGGACATGGTCATGTAGTCAGCCTTGCCGGCCGCCGCCAACGCCTTCGGCGGAGCGATAAAGCGGCAGGCGCCGAATGGCAGGTCCACGAGCTCCGCGCGCCCGACGCTGATGAGCTGGACCTCGCTGAACTCGGAATAGGCTATGCCATGCAGCTCAAGCGCAGAGTGAAATCCCAGAACACCATCCGGCCGGAGCTTGCTCGCTGCAGCAAAGCGGTCGATCACCATCCGCTCCGCCGCCAGATGGGCGGGCACCGCCGCAAACACCTCGCGACTGACCCGCTTGATGTTGCCGGCCCGCAGGTGATGCCTGAGCAGGCTTGTGACATTGGCCGCGCTCGCCGGATGGCCAAAGGCCGCAGCGAACTCAGCCCGGGTGAACACCGGATGAGCCGACAGGAAGCTGGCGGTTTTGTGCTGGCGAGGTTGCATGGCGAGTCTGTAATTCTGCGTCATAATGGGCAATTTATAGCCATTATGACGCATATTCGTCAACAATTCCTTCTTTGGAAAACGGGGCCGCCAGTCGTTCGTTTGATCGTAAAAACGTGCCGAACAGGCTACGAATTACCCCTTCCAACGCATTTTCCGGAGCAAGCCGCCCTACGGAAAAGACCGTCAGCGCTATGCGCTCTATCTGACGGTCTTTTGGTTTGGCTGACGTGCATTTCAAAATTGAAAGTTGGATACCGACAGCACGCGTAAATCTATGACGGTATCCTTTCAGCCTTCGAGATCGGAGATCAAAGATGCCGTCAAAACGACCGTCAAATCTCTTCGCTGGGCAGGACACCTTGGCGGCAAACCGGAGAATAAGCCTTGCAAATCCAACCACTTTCCGAAGCGCGTGGTCCAGATGATACAAGGCCGATCATCAATGAAAGAGACGATAAGGTATTGTTTTTTATACGATGTTCCACGCCACCCTACGCCAGACTACGCCAATCCCCTACTCCCACTCGATCGTGCCCGGCGGTTTCGAGGTTACGTCGTAGACGACGCGGTTGACGCCCTTCACCTCGTTGATAATGCGCGTGGCGCAGCGGCCGAGGAAGGCGTGGTCAAACGGGAAGTAGTCGGCGGTCATGCCATCGGTCGAGGTGACGGCGCGCAGCGCCAGCACGTTGTCGTAAGTTCGCCCATCGCCCATCACGCCGACCGAGCGCACCGGCAGCAACACAGCGAAGGCCTGCCAGATCTGGTCGTAAAGCCCCGCCTTGCGTATCTCGTCGAGATAGACGGCGTCCGCCTTCTGCAGCACCGCGACGCGCTCGGCGGTGACTTCCCCGGGAATGCGAATGGCGAGACCCGGCCCCGGAAAGGGATGCCGACCCACAAACGCCGGCGGCAGGCCCAACTCGCGACCGAGCGCCCGGACTTCGTCCTTGAAGAGTTCGCGCAGGGGCTCAACCAGCTTCATGTTCATGCGCTCGGGCAGGCCGCCAACATTGTGGTGCGACTTGATCGTCACCGAGGGGCCGCCATCGAACGACACGCTCTCGATCACATCAGGATAAAGCGTACCCTGGGCGAGAAAGCCTGCTCCGCCGACCTTCTTGGCCTCGCGTTCAAAGATCTCGACGAACTTCGCGCCGATGAATTTGCGCTTCTTCTCGGGATCGTCGACGCCCTTGAGGCCGCCCAGAAACTCCTCGCTCGCATCCACATGCACCAGCGGAATGTTGTAGTGGTCGCGGAACAGCGTGACGACTTCGGCAGCCTCGTTGGCGCGCATCAGACCGGTGTCGACAAACACGCAGGTCAGCTGCTCGCCGATCGCCTCGTGGATCAGCACGGCCGCGACCGAAGAATCCACCCCGCCCGACAGCCCGCAGATCACCTTGCCTGTCCCAACCTGAGCGCGAATCTTGGCGACCTGTTCGGCGCGCAGCGCCGCCATCGTCCAATCGCCCTTGAGGCCGGCGATGCCCATGACAAAATTGCGCAGCAGCTTTGCGCCATCCGGCGTGTGCACCACCTCGGGATGGAACATGGTTGTGTAGAAGCGCCGCTTCTCGTCGACCGCGATGGCGAACGGCGCGTTTTCCGAAGTGCCGATAACCTTGAAACCATCGGGGAGCTTGGTGACGCGGTCGCCGTGGCTCATCCACACGGGATACTTCCCGCCGACATTCCAGACCCCCTCGAACAGCGGCGAGGAAGCGATAATCTCGACATCGGCGCGGCCGAACTCGGCGGCATGCCCCCCCTCGACAACGCCGCCGAGCTGAACCGCGAGGGTCTGCTGGCCATAGCAGATCGCCAACACGGGCACGCCGAGCTCGAACACCGCTTGCGGCGCGCGCGGGCTGGTCCTGGTCGTCACACTGGCGGGACCGCCCGACAGGATCACCGCCCGCGGCGCGAAGCCGGCCTTCAGCGTTGCTTCTGCGCGGTTATAGGGATGGACCTCGCAATAAACGCCCATCTCCCGCAGGCGCCGAGCGATCAGCTGCGTCACCTGGCTGCCGAAATCGACGATCAGGACGCGTTCGTGGGAGGGCGCAGCAGCGGATGCGGAGGTCATCGGGTCTCCATAGGGCCAAGCGCGCGGGCGCGAAAGCGGTTCATCAAGTCGGCGAGGTCGTCGGCGCCAAGGCCGTAGGTGTCGGGGAGGCCGCCAGAATGTCCGGTCAATCCACGGGCGACGGCGGCAAAACGCGGATGGTCCGCTTCGGCCGTAAGCAGATCGAAGCCGACGACACGGCGGAGGTGCTGGAATGTGGCCGAAAACTCGGAACAGTCACGCCACTGGCATCGGAACGAGTTGAACAGCGTCCTGCAGGTAAACCCGTCGCGGTCGAGGACGAGGCGCGTCCCGACGCCAAGCATTAGCGGGAAAGCGATCAGTCCGCACAATGCGAAGAACCCGCCAGAGCCCAGGCGCGTTAAAGGCTCGTCAGCCGGCCCGATAAATACGGCGATTGACACGAAGCCAACCGAAATCAGGAAGATGAAGAACCACTTCAATCGCGCCGGGCGAAGTTCGAGTGTGTCTTGGAGCGGATCGCCGTCGGCGTCGCGATAGGCCGTCGTCACCCGACCCTCCGCATCACAGCGACAAAGAAGCCATCGCTGCCTGATGACCGGGGTGTGAGCCGCACTGACCCCTGCGGCCGGCGTAGCTTTTTCACCAGCGCCGCACCCTTGTCTGTGAGCTGGCCGGAACGCGCGGCGGCATCGGCCGC
>JANMWT010000587.1:0-16627 GCA_031394145.1 Alphaproteobacteria bacterium
TGGGACGAACAGCTGAAGAAATACGGAATAGGCGTGGGCACCAATTACGGCGCCGAAAAACACCTGACTGGCAATCTGCGCGGGCAACTGCCCCGCGCTCGGGTCCTCGACGCCTCGCTGGCGCCCGTCGCCTTCCCCGCACCGACGACCCACGGGGCCTGTCTGGCTGTCTGGCGGGACAACCCGGTGATGCCCGAAGAGCTGTTCGACTATCTGAGCCTACAGCTGGACGCCCCGCCGCGCGACCGCGGGCCCGAAGGGGCGATCCGCCGTCACCTCCTGCTCAGCGGCGACAAGGCGCAGGTGCTCTATTATCAGTTCGTCTCGCCGTCCAAATCCTGCCGCTGAGGCGATTGAAGCGTCTCAGGCAACAGCGCCGCATCGGGCGCGACGCGGACAAGCCCGGCCTTAAGGTCGACTTCGGGAACCACCGCGTGGGTAAAGGGCAGGAAGAAACTCGGACCTGACGGCGGTTTGACCTCGATCAGGTCGCCAGCGCCGAAATTGGGTGCGTCCGCAACCACGCCGAGCGTGCGGCCATCGACGTGCACGACAGCGAGGCCGATCAGGTCGGCGACGTAGACTTCATCGGCTTCAGGCTCGGGCATTGCTGCGCGCGGCGCATAGAGCAGGGTTCCGCGCAACCCATCCCATTCCTCACGCTGGCGCTTTTCCCGCGCGGTGACGCCATAGCCTTCATTGAGCGGTCGGTGTCGTTCAGGGGTCAGCACCACGCCGCCCGCTTCATCGAGCAGCGGCCCAAAGGAAAAGCACGCCTCGGGATCGGCCGTGAACGAACGCACCCGCGCTTCACCCTTGACGCCAAACGCGCCGACAATCTGAGCGACGACGACGAGGTTGGACGGCGGCTTAGCCATGGACGGAGAGCGGTCGTTCCAGCATCGCCACGACCTTGCCGTCGCGCGATGGCCGCGACAGGAGATGGCGGAAGCCGAACGCCTCGTGGAATTTCATGCTGGAGGGGTTGGGCGGCTCGACATTGACCTCGGCCGTCACCCGCTCATCGCCATTCGCCGCCGCGATCTGCAGCGCCTCGGCATAGAGCGCCTGGCCCACGCCTGCGCCCCGCGCCGCCGCCTCGATGGCGATGCGATCGACATAGAGGTGGCGGGAAAAGCGCGCCTCGAACCAGGCGTAGTTGTCACTCGGATAGGGCGCACCCGGATGGATCAGAATGAGAAAGCCGCAGCGCATGCCCGCGATCTCCGCAACCAGGACGCGGTGCGCGGCGGCGTGGATCTCGCGGTAGTCCTGAAGCGTCAACTTGCTGACCGCCGGCACGCACGCCGCGTTGAGGGCGAGAATGAAATCCTCGTCCCTCTCAGCGGCGTCACGGATGGCGAGGGCCAACAAGGCTTACTCGGCCGGAGCGGCTTCTTCGGCAGGGGCTTCGGTCGGAGCTGGCGCGTTCCGGGCTTCCTCGGCGGCGACCTTGCGGGCTTCTTCGCGCTCGACTTTCTCGGTGGCGCGTTGCTTGGCCTTCTCGCCCGGGACGGCGCTTTCCGGGTTGTTGCCATGTTCCCACTTCACCAGGCCGGCGGTGGCGAGGAACCGGGCGACGCGGTCGGTCGGCAGCGCGCCTTTCGCCAGCCATTCTTTGATTTTCTCGACTTCGAGGACGACGCGCTTCTCCTCGCCCTTCGCCAGCAGGGGGTTGTACGAGCCAACGCGGTCGATGAACTTGCCATCGCGCGGCGAGCGCGAGTCAGCGATGACGATGCGGTAATAGGGCCGGTGAGCCGAGCCGCCGCGCGCGAGACGGATTTTGAGGGACATATCAGACTACCTTTCAGATGGTTCGTTCGAGTTGAATGGAAGAAGCGGATGCAGGCGCCGTCACGGCTTGCCCTGCAGTTTCTCGTGATGTCGGATCACCTCGGTCACGATGAAGGTCAGGAATTTCTCGGCGAAGTCGGGATCGAGGTCGGCTTCCCTGGCGAGGCGGCGCAGGCGTTCGATCTGTTCGGCTTCACGCGCCTTGTCGGCCGGAGGCAGACTGTGCGCGGCCTTCAGCTCGCCGACCGCCTTGGTCGCCTTGAAGCGCTCGGCCAGCATATGGACGACGGCGGCATCGATATTGTCGATCGAACCGCGCAGGCGTTTCAGGTCAGCGATCGGATCGCTCATTTCTTCTTCTCTCCCCCAAGGCCCGGAAGACCGCCGCCGAGGCCGCCGAGGCCCGGCAATTTCGGTCCACCGCCAGCGAAGCCCTGCAGGTTCTTGAGCTGGGCCTGGCTGATCTGCGGACCCTGGCCGGGCTGGCTCGCCCCGCCCATGATCGACCCCATGGTCTTGGCCATGCCCTTGATGCCGCCCTTGCCCATCTTCTTCATCATGTCGGCCATGCCGCGGTGCATCTTCAGCACCTTGTTGACCTCAGCGACATCAACACCCGCGCCGGCCGCGATGCGGCGTTTGCGTGAAGCCTGCAACACGTCAGGCTTGGCGCGCTCCTTCGGCGTCATCGACTGGATGATGGCGATCTGACGCGACACCGTCTTGTCGGACATGCTGGCGTTGGCCATCGCCTCCTTGGCCTTCTGCGCGCCCGGCAGCATGCCCATAATGCCGCCGAGGCCGCCCATCGTCTTGATCTGCTGCAGTTGGCCGGCAAAATCCTCGAGATCGAACTGGCCCTTGGCCATTTTCTTCGCGAGCTTCTCGGCTGCCGCCTGGTCAAATTCCGTCTTGGCGCGTTCGACCAGCGCGACGATGTCGCCCTGCCCGAGGATGCGGCCGGCGACGCGGCGGGCGTCGAACACATCGAGCCCGTCGAGCTTCTCGCCCTGACCCAGAAAGCGGATCGGCAGGCCGGTGACGGCGCGCATCGAGAGCGCCGCGCCGCCGCGGCCATCGCCATCCATGCGGGTGAGAACCAGGCCGGTGAGCGGCAAGCGTTCGTGGAAGCGGCGCGCCGTCTCGACCGCGTCCTGACCGGTGAGCGCATCAGCAACCAGCAGCGTTTCCTGTGGCTTGGCGATGGCGGCAATCTCGGCCGCTTCGTTCATCATCTGCTCGTCGAGCGTGGTGCGGCCGGCGGTATCGAGAATGACGACATCGAAACCGCCGAGCTTGGCGGCGTTGATGGCGCGGCGAGCGATATCGGGCGGCAGCTGGCCGACGACGATTGGCAGCGCTTCGACGCCGGCCTGCTCGGCCAGCACACGCAGCTGCTCCATCGCGGCTGGGCGGCGCACGTCAAGCGAAGCGACCAGCACCTTCTTGCGGTCGTGCTCCTTGAGACGCTTGGCGATCTTGCCGGTGGTGGTGGTTTTGCCCGAGCCCTGGAGGCCGGCCATCATGATGACGGCGGGGGGCGAGTCGATCCTGAGACGCTCGGGCTCGACGTCGCCGCCGAGCATCTCGACCAGTTCGTCGTAGACGATCTTGACGACCAGCTGGCCCGGCTTGATCGAGCGGATGACATCCTCTCCGACCGCCTTGGGTTTCACATCATCGATGAATTTCTTGACCACCGAGAGGGCGACATCCGCCTCCAGCAGCGCCAAGCGGATCTCGCGCAACGCCTCGGTCACGTCCTTCTCCGACAAGGCCCCACGACCCGTGAGGCTGTCGAAGACGCCGGAAAGTTTCTCGGTCAGCGCGTCGAACATGAGAGCTCCTGTTTCCGGCCCGGATGGCTGGAAACGTGGTATCCCGCAGCCCAAACGCCAAACACCCCGCCGGGCGCAACGCGCTGAGCAGGGGACCTCGCCGGGCTCGTCCGTCACGCCCTGATGGCCAATTCTGGGCCGAAGGGGGAAGGGGTCGTCCTGGTCAAGGCGCAGGACGGCTGGCGTCTGCGCTGAAGGGCGTTTCCGTAGACCTGCCTGTGGAGAAGGTCAAGGTTTACGGGGGCCGTGGCCACGGGGGAACATCCTGGGCCAGCAAGCGTTGCTCGCCAATCTTCCCTTTCAGCCTTCCCTTTCAGCCTTCGCTTTCAGCCTCCCCTTTTGCGCCCGCGCCCAGGACCGTTCATGGCCCAGTTCACCCTTCGCCACGCCACGACCTACGCTTTTTCGGGGCCGGTAACCCTTGACCCCCACCGGCTCTATCTGCGCCCGCGTGGCGATCATCATATGAAGATCAACGCTGCCCAGCTGACCCTGTCGCCGCCGGCTGACGTGG
Source organism: Alphaproteobacteria bacterium (assembly GCA_031394145.1). GTDB lineage: Bacteria > Pseudomonadota > Alphaproteobacteria > Caulobacterales > Hyphomonadaceae > UBA7672. Next base: position 4,150 of record JANMWT010000587.1, read on the forward strand.
TCTGGCGTAACGACCTTTATGGCAATTCCGTCGCCATTGCCCGCTTCGCTGGCGAGACCCGGCAGCTCGACATTGTGAGCGAGCTCGAGGTCGAAACCTTCCCGCGCTCGGAGGCGCAGCGCCGGATCCTGCTGGGGATCGGCGAAATGTTCTATTCGCCGGTCGAGAGCCGGGTGCTGTTCCCCTTCACCGCCATCGACGCCAACACCCGCACGGCGACACTGGGCTGGATGGGGCCGACGTCCGATGGTCCGCCCAAAACACCCTATGAGCGCCTGCTCGGCTGCGCCACGCGGGTGCGCTATGAGTTCGATTACCGACCGCGCTATGAGCCTGGCGTGCAAACCCCGCAGGCGACGCTGAACCTGCGATCCGGCGCCTGCCGCGACTTTGCCGAGCTGATGATCTCCGCCGCCCGCAGCCTGGGTTTCGCCGGACGGTTCGTCACCGGCTATGTCTTTACCCCGAACGCTGCGCCCGGCTCGTCCTCACCGCACGCCTGGGCGGAGGTCTACATTCCCGCTGTCGGCTGGATCGAACTCGACGCCACCAATGGACTGGTCGATGACGGCGATCTCATCTCGATCGCCTCGGCGGTCAGCGGGGCGGAGCTGACGCCGATCTCGGGGGGGTTCACCGGAAGCAATGTGTCCTCGAGCATGTCCGTTGCAGTCGATGTCTGGAAGACCGGCGCATAGCTCGGCGAACAAAAGTCGATTGCCAAATCCGACCCGCGAGCGTCGAGATGGCGACCGATCCTGGCGGAGGCCATCCATGAAGCTCGAAGGCGGATGCTATTGCGGGGCGGTGCGCTATGTCGCCGAGGGGGCGCCGGTGCTGAAGGCGCAGTGCCATTGCCGCGCCTGCCAGTACATTTCTGGCGGCGCGCCCAACCTGTTCATGCTGATGCCGCCGGCTGGCTTTCGCTTCACCGAGGGGACGCCGAAGTCATTCAAGCGTCCCGATCTCGACAACCCGGTGACGCGGGAATTCTGCGCCGATTGCGGCACGCACCTGACGACGCGTCGCCCCGGCCTTGGCGCCGTGATCCTGAAGGTCGGCACGCTGGACGACCCCAGCCAGTATGGCGGCCCCAGGATCGCGATCTTCACGGCCGAACAGCAGGCCTTCCATCTGGCGCCCGAAGGCGTTCCGGCGTTCGCAGGCCTGCCGCCCCAGAGCTGATATGGGTTGAGGCGGGTCTGGGCCGATGTGGGTCTGGGCCGATCTGGATTTGGGCCGATCTGGGTTTGGGCTGAGGCGGGTCTGAAGGATTTCCTATGCGCACCATTGGCCTGATCGGCGGCATGAGCTGGCAAAGCTCGAAGCTCTATTACGACCGGATCAACCAGCTGGTGGTCGACCGGCTGGGCGGGCTGCATTCGGCAAAGCTGATCGTCTATTCGATCGACTTTGCACCGATGGCCATGCTGCAGGCCGAAGGGCGCTGGGAGGAAGCCGGACGCCAGCTGGCCGAGGCTGCGCAGGCGCTGGAGCGCGCCGGGGCCGAGATCATCGCCATCGGCGCCAACACCATGCACAAGGTTGCGCCGACGATCAAAGCCGCCATCAAAATTCCGCTCCTGCACATTGGCGACGCGCTGGCCGCGTCGCTGCGCCAGGATGCGCGATCGAAGCCATTGCTGCTCGGCACGCGCTACACCATGGAGGATGCCTTCTTGCGCGACCATCTCGCGGCGAAAGGTCTCGAGGCGGTGATCCCCGACAAGCCGGATCGCGACGCGCTGCACGCCATCATCTATGACGAGCTGGTCAAAGGCATCGTCACCGATGCGTCGCGCAGGCGGGTGCGCGACATGATCGAGGCGGCGGGAGTTCACGAGGCCGATGCCGTGATCTTCGGTTGCACCGAGATCGGCCTGCTGTTCCCGCCGAGCGAGGCGGGCCTGCCGGGCTACGACACGCTGGAGATTCACGCCGCCGCGCTGGTCGCCTTTGCGCTCGGCTGAGCTTTATTCCCCGCCCTGCTCCCTTGGCGTGATGCCGTGCGCTTCCTGCACGCGGGCGCCGCGAAGGATGCCGGTCATCGCGTAATTCCCCTCATTGCAGGCGTATTCGTAGATCTGGGCGCCATCATTGCGCCACGTCGTCTCGCCGCGCCACGGCCGGGCGTAAAAGACGGGGTCGTCAACAGTGAACTCATAGAGCAGTCCTTCTCGAATGCGGGTGAAGCGCTCGGTCACGGTCGCATGCTCGGACAGATAGGCCGGGTTGTCGTGGATAGCATGGAGCGGGCTGAACCCGGTCGTCTCGATCACCAGCGCATCGCCCTCCCACCAGCCGATCGAATCGCCAAACAATGGCCGCAGCACGCTTGGCCCGTGATGCAGAGCGCCCTTTGCGCCGATCGGAATGACGCGCGCGTGCTCGATCATCTCGGAGAGGATCATCACCGACCCGGAGGTTTCGACGATCTGGTAGTGGTTGTTGTAGAGCCCGTTGATCATCGGAGGCCCGGTGCGGCCGCCAGTGGCCAGACAGCGATCGCCGAGCGGCCGCGCCTCGGGGTCGCTGAACCCGGCCAGCCGGGTTGCGGCGAGAGCGAGCTTCTTTCCTTCCGCGCTCCACGGAATGCGATTGTCCGGCGGATCAATGATCCAGGCGGTGCGCACCTCGCCCTTGACCACGCCAAACTTGGTGCCGGGATCGATCCAGAAGGCGTTGTAACCCCGGCCGGCGAGCAGGTCTTTGCCGGTCAGGAGACCTTCCTTCGGCGTGGTCGCAATGTCTTCGGTCGCCATCCGGACATTCTGCGGATTTTCCGCCGTCAGCTTCGCCACCTCTTCGGGCTTCAGGACCAGATTGGGATAGCGATCCGGCCGCTCCAGCGTGGTGATCGACGCGTTCGACCAGACGCCCTGCAGGTCGGGTCTGCCACCCGGCGTCCGCGGCAGCGTCCAGGCTTTGCTTGCCTGCGTCTGGGCCTGCGTCTGGGCCTGCGTCTGGGCCAGTCCTGGCGAGGTCGTTGGCAACGCAGCGAGACTGACACAAGCGGCGAGCGACGCCGCGCATCCCAGCCCTCTCCTTATCCTCATGACGGGTTCCTCCTCCTTCTCCGCCGCTGCTGGCCTCAGACGAGGTCCGCCCGGTCGTGAGTTCGTGATAGACACGACCTTGCCTGCCACTGGGTTGGCCGGCAAGCTGGGGCGCTGGTCGAAGAACCGGCATGTGGGAGCCGGGAATGAGACTGCCTTACCGCCTGATGGGCGCCGTGTCGCTCGCCTGTGCGGCGATAACCCCGGCCGCCGCGCCACAACAATCCGGCAAGCGCGTCGATGTCGAACTCGTCCTGGCGGTCGATGTCTCGCAATCGATGGATTACGATGAGCACACGCTCCAGCGCATGGGCTATGTCGACGCTTTCCGCCACAAGGATGTCGGCCAGGCGGTCTCCTCGGGTCCGGAAGGCCGGATCGCCGTCACCTACATGGAATGGGGCGGCGATTTTGACCCGATCGTGCTGATCCCGTGGACCATTCTCGATGGGCCGGAAGCCGCCAAGGCCTTCGCCGACAAACTTGCCAGCGAGCCGGTCAGCAGCCTGTCGCGGACGTCGATCTCGAATGCGCTCTACAGCGCAGCTGATCTTGCCGACAAGAACGACATCTCCTCGCATCGCCGGGTGATCGACGTCTCGGGCGATGGCGCCAACAATGCCGGGGACCCGGTTGAAAAGGCGCGTGATGCCGTGATCAAGCGCGGCTTCACCATCAACGGCCTGCCGATCATGCTCGAAAAGCCGAAGGAGTTCTACGACATCGATCACCTCGATCGCTACTATAAGCAATGCGTCATCGGCGGACCGGCGGCGTTCATCGCCCCGGTGTTCGACCTGCAGCAGCTCGCCGCCACGGTGCGCAAGAAACTGGTGCTGGAGATCGCCGGCAACGACCTCGCCCCACCAGGAACGGCGCCGGTTCAATATGGCGAAGCCGCGCCAGCGACCGCCAAGGGCATCGAGCGCGCTCAACTCAAGCTGCCAACCGCCAAGCAGGACTGTTTTGCCGGCGAAAAGGCGATGGGCGGTTATGGCGGCTTCGGCGGATATGGCCGTTATCGCGGCGGCGACGGCGGCTGAAGCCGGCCGGACCTGACCTCAGGCGCGTGCGCGACGATACAGGGCCTTGTCGAGGTACATCGCCTCGTCCGCCTTCGCGAGCAGCCGCTCGGCGGTGTCGCTGGTGTTGAAGTGCGCCAGTCCGAACGCCGCGTTGACGCAAAGCGCGACGCCCTCGTGAAGCACTTTTTCCGTGCAGATCGCCGCCGCCAGCGTCTCGGCCTTGGCTTTGGCCGCCTCGGCGTTGAGATAGGTGAGGATGACCGCGAATTCGTCGCCGCCGATGCGCCCGACAATGTCGGTCTCGCGCGTGTGTCGAAGCAGCGTCTCGGCGACGGCGCGCAGCACCACGTCGCCCGCGGCGTGGCCATAGCTGTCGTTGATGTCCTTGAAAGCATTGAGATCAAAATAGATCAGGCTCGCCTCGATCTCGTGCCGGCGCACCATGGCCAGCACCCGGGAGGCTTCACGCATGAAGGCGCGACGGTTGTAGACCGGCGCCAGGGTATCGCAATCGGCCGACTGCGACACTTCGGCGAGCTGGAATTTCATCTGCTCGATGTCGAGCCTCAGATTGTCGACCTCGCCCATCAGGGCGTTGAACGCCGCGCGCACCTGGGGCGTCAGATGAGCGAGCGGAACGCCCAAGAGCTCGGCAGCGCGAAGGGCCGGCTCGCGGGGCGCATCGGGCGGGGCCGCCCGCTGGCGGGGCGAGAAAATGGACAGGAATTTCATCTGTCAGGCGGGTCTCCAGCCGGCAGGAGAGCGCAGCCGAGTTAGCGCGGGCTTAATTCGGCCGGTCGGTTAACCCCTTGTCACGCCGTCAGGGGTCACGCCGTCAGGGGTCACGCCGTTCGGGCAGCGCCGTTGCGGTCAGGCGCGCGGCGCCTATACTGCCGCGCTTTCCAGCGGGGGCGCGGGTTGAACGCCCCTCGCCTGCCCGGATGCTTCGGAGAGCGCAATGGCCCCCACGCCGAAAGCCGGCCCCCAATCGGGGCCCCTGGTCGGCATTGTGATGGGCAGCCGGTCCGACTGGCCAACCATGCGGGAAGCGGCCCGGGTGCTGGAAGCGTTCGGGGTCTCCCACGAATCAAAGGTCGTTTCCGCTCACCGCACGCCGGACCGCCTGGTCGCCTACGCCCCGGGGGCGGCGGGGCGAGGGATCAAGGTGATCATCGCCGGCGCCGGCGGGGCCGCCCATCTGCCGGGAATGGTCGCCGCGATGACCGCCTTGCCGGTGCTCGGCGTGCCGGTGAAATCCTCTGCCCTCTCCGGGCTCGATAGCCTGCTGTCGATCGTCCAGATGCCGCGCGGCGTGCCGGTCGGAACCCTTGCCATCGGCGAAGCCGGCGCCGCCAATGCAGGAATTCTAGCCGCCTCGATCGTCGCCGTCGCCGATCCTGACCTGGCGAGCCGCATCGCCGCCTGGCGCATGGCGCAGACCGAAAGCGTGCCCGAGACGGTGGAAGACGGGCAATGACCACGGCCCGACCGGCGGACGGCGTGCTCGCGAAACCGGGCGATGCGATCGGCATTATCGGCGGCGGCCAGCTGGGTCGCATGCTGGCCTTGGCCGCCGCCGATCTTGGCTTCGACGTCCACGTCCTCGCCCCCGACAAGGATTGCCCGGCCTCGCGCGTCGCCCGCAAGACATGGGTTGCACCCTACGAAGACACTGCCGCGCTCTTGGAATTCGCCGCCAGCGTGAAGGTCGCCACCATCGAGTTCGAGAACATACCGACGACCGCGGTCGACGCCATCGTCGCGGCCGGAACGCCGGTGCGGCCCGATAGCCGCTGTCTGGCGATTTCGCAGGACCGGCTTGCGGAAAAGACCTTCTTTCGCGACATCGGCATTGAGCCGGCTGACTTTGCGCGGATCGACAAGCCCGACCAGATCCAGTCGGCGCTGGATTTACTTGGCGGCGCCGGCGTGCTGAAGACCCGCTTCTCCGGCTATGACGGCAAGGGCCAGGTGCGCCTGGAGGGCCAGATCATGCCGTCGGCCGCCTGGGCCAGCGTTGAGGCGGCGCGATCCATCCTCGAAGCGTGGATCGAGCACGAACGCGAACTCTCGGTGATCCTGGCGCGCGGCGCCGACGGCCAGATCGCGATCTGGGACCCACCGGAAAACGTGCACGGCAATGGCGTCCTGCGCCGGTCGTCCTTCCCGTCGACTGCGCCAGCCAGTGTGCTGGAACGGGCCAAGACGTTGGCCAGGAAGCTGGCGAGCGAGCTCGACTATGTCGGTGTCCTGGCGCTGGAACTCTTTCTGACCAAGGATGGTCAGCTGGTCGCCAACGAGTTCGCGCCGCGCGTCCACAATTCGGGCCACTGGACGCAGGACGCCTGCTTCACCGGGCAGTTCGAGCAGCATATCCGCGCCGTCGTGGGCTGGCCGCTGGGCGATCCGTCACGCCACTCGGATGGCGAGATGATCAACCTGCTCGGGACCGAGGTGAATGACTGGCCGAGATATCTCGCCGAGGGCGCCAAGGTCCACCTTTACGGCAAGCGCCGCACGGCCGACGGCCGCAAGATGGGCCATGTGGTGAAGCTGAAGCCCCGCGTCTAAGCCTTCGGCGCGCGTCCGAGCAGGTCGAGCGGGTTGGGCATCCGCGCAGCGAAGTCCTTGGCCCGGCTCTTGGCCTTCTCGAAATCCATGACGTTCTCGATGCGTCGCGCGAGGAAGGCGTCAATCTCAGATGGCTCGTCGGTCCCGAGCCAGGCCAGCAGGGTCGAGCCGATGACGCCCGAAAGGATCAGCCGCTTGGTGTACCAATTGTAGTCGGTCGACCGGTCGCCGAGCCCGGACCAGATCGCGTCCGCCGCCGCCCAGACGCCTTTCGGGCCGGTTAGCAGGTTGGCCGGCGATCCGGCCGCGCGTTTCACCGCCGGCTTGGCGGGATCGAGGGCCGCCAGATAGGCCCGGACGCCGGCCGAGACCTTGTCCCGCACCTTCATCATCTTGATGTCGGGAGCGGCCAGCCGAACGCCTATGGCGGCCGTGGCGCGCTCAGCCAGCGCCTGCAGCAGATCGGGAACGCCGCCGGGACAGGCCAGCATCGCCTGCCCCGCGGTCAGCCCGGCCTGGGCCGCGGCGGCGTCGAGGGCAACCTGGGTCCAGCCCTTTTCGGGGGCGATGATCAGCATGGCGTCGAGCAGGCGGTCGCAGAAACCGTCGCTGGGCGCCGCATTTTCTGACATTTCGGTCATTCGAGGCCTCGGATGGGTTCTCGCCCGGCGGTAGTAGGCAGGCCGTATTTCCTATGCTATCGGGACGCCGCGCGCCTGTCATGGGCGCACGGAATTCATCGACATCGCGGTGTCGTAAGCCCCGATCGGGGCCGTCGGCGTCGTTCGCTTTCAGGAGAGTGTCACATCGTTCAGATTGTCGTGCGCGACAACAACGTCGATCAGGCGTTGAAAGCGCTGAAGAAAAAGATGCAACGCGAGGGTCTCTTCCGGGAGATGAAGCGGCGCAACCACTTCGAGAAGCCGTCTGAAAAAAAAGCGCGCGAGAAGGCCGAGGCCGTCCGCCGCGCCCGCAAGCTCGCCCGCAAACGCGCTCAGCGCGAAGGCCTGCTGCCGAAAACCTAGGTCCGGACGGATCTCACGATGACCAAACGGCCAGGGCCGGAAGCGCAGTCGCGCTTTCGGCCCTGCTGCATTTGGGAGCGCTAGATCCGGACAGCGCTCCATCTGAGCCAGCTGTGTGAGCGCGCAAAGCCCCCGCATCAGGTCTTCTTGCGACGTCCCAGCCAGCTGAAGACCTGGCTGACGCCCGCCCCGTTGACCGCGCCGGCCCGGTAGACCCGCACCGAGAGGAACAGCGCGAGCCCCGCGAAGCTGGCCATCAGCGCCGTCTGCGCCAACAGCTCCCAGAGCGGGGGATGCAACGGTGCGCGCAGGATCATCAAGAAGGGCGTGAAGGGCGGGAACCAGCTCAGCATCTCGACGATCGGCGAGGCGGGCTGACGGATGGCGATGGTCACAACGAACAGCGGCGCCATCAAGAAGATGATCAAGGGGCTCATCAAGGTCTGCGCTTCTTGAATGGTGTCGCAAAGCGAGCCCAGGGCAAGGAACATCGCAGCATACATGATGTAGCCGGCAAGAAAGCCCGCCAGACCCGCCAGCACCAGTTCAGGCCTGAGCGCTGCAGCGGCGAAGGTGATCACGGTGGGGTCGCCCGTCCGGGCGATCATCGCCGCGGCGAACAGCGCCCAGACGCCCATCAGCGTCGCCGAGAGCGCAAACACGCCGATCAGCTTTCCGGCCAGCAGCTCACTCAACCGCACGCTGGTGAGCAGGCTGTCGAAGATCTTGTTGGACCGCTCCTCGATGGTTCCCATGATCAAGAAGTTGACGATCGAGAACACCAGCAACCACAGCAGGAAAGAGATCGCAGCGGCTGCGAAATAGGGCGCGCGGTCGACGTTCGAGACCTCCGCCGCCTTGCCGCCCTTGCCGACCTTGCGCGCCACCACCCCGGGCAGATCAAGATCGGCGCGATCGACGATCAGCGGGTCCAGCCCCGCCGATCTTAGAACCAATGACCGCGATAGGCTGCGCAGCGCAGCGCCGGCGAGCGAGGAAAGACTGCTCTCCACCACATCATCGCTCCAGTATCCCACTTCAATGATCTTCGACGCCGCGTCGCGTGTGATCACCAGGGCGGCGAACAGCGGCCGTTCGCCCGCGGCGCCCGGAAGTCTCTGGGCGCCCGACAGATAAGGCGCCAGCGCCTCCTGGGTGCGGCCGGGCGGATCGACCCGGATGTAGCGCTCAGGCGGGACGGTTACCTCGACGGGCGCATCGGCCTTGCGCAGCGCCGCTGCCGCATCCAGCCCCGACAATCGCGCCTGCGCGAAGCGATAGAGCGCCGCCTCGCGCTCATCCTTGGGTTTGTCGGACAGCGACGCGGCGAGACTTGACCTCACCAGATCGGCGCGCCCGGTCTCGATTTCGCGTGACAGGGCGTCGGCGAAATCCGGGCGGTCATCGACCACCGTGTAATACCGCACCGGTTGGGACTTCGCGATGACGCCCGGCAGGGTGACGCCAACCATGAGGCCGACCGGGGTCAGGATCAGGCCAAGCCAGAAGCCCCAGGCCGTGACATAGGCGAGGTATTCGCGTCGGGCGACGAGGAAGATCGCGCGCATCAGGCCGCCTCCGCCTTGCCGGCTGCCGGCGCATCGCCGGCGATCGAGACGAACACGTCGCGCAGGCGCACGCCTTCTGGCGCGAACGCCATCACCGGGGCGCCCGCTTCGATTGCGGCGCGGAGCGCATCTTGAGCATCGCGTCCGGGCGGAAGGGTCACATGCCAGCGGCGTCCCGCATCGGGCAGCTCGGCTGCTGATCGTTCCTCGGTGGTCGCAAAACCGCGCTGGATCAGCGCCGCGCCAAGATCGAAAGCGCCGGCGGTCGTCACCGCGGCGCGACGCGGCGCTAGCGCCAGCGCCTCGCTCACCGTGCCGCCAAAGCGCTTCTCGCCCCTGGCGATCACCACCAGCTGGTCGCACAGCCGTTCGGCGTGCTCCATCACATGCGTCGAAAACACGATCGTGGCGCCGCGCTTGTGCACATCGGTGATCAGCTTCTCGAGACCCTGCTGGTTCACCGGATCAAGGCCGGAAAACGGTTCGTCAAGAATGATCAGCTCAGGCTCATGGATGACCGCAGCGAGGATCTGGACCTTCTGGGCCATGCCCTTGGAGAGCTTCGAGATCGTCTTGCCTGCACTGTCGCCAAGGCCGTGTGCATCGAGCAGCGTTCTGGCGCGATCGTTCGCCGTCTTGGCGTCGAGCCCCTTCAGCCGCGCGAAATAGGCGATCGTCCCTTGCGCCGTCATGCGGCGGTAGAGGCCGCGTTCCTCGGGCAGAAAACCGACACGCCGCAGCGCTTCGATGCGCGGCGGCCCACCGAACAGGCGGGCGGCGCCCTTGTCCGGCGCCAGCACGCCCAGCGCGATGCGCAGGCTGGTCGACTTGCCTGCGCCATTGGGTCCAAGAAAGCCTAAGATCGCCCCGCGCGGCACGGCGAAAGAGAGATCCCGCACCGCCGGCCGGCCGGCAAAGCTTTTGGAAATCTGCTCCAGAACCAGCGGTTCATCGCCCATGATCCAGCCTCCCGACGGCGCAACGATAGCCGGGTTTGGGGGCCGCTCAACGGCAAATCGCCCGGCGTGCAAAAAAGGGATTTGTGGATGCGGTGTCGGGTTCCCGGCGGCGGCCGCCGCGCTCACCGCCTATCTCCTCAAGCAACACCCAGGAGATGCATCATGAGTTTTCAAGTCAGCTCCCTCTCGGCCGATCGCTTCAGCGCGCTGTTCGGACAAACCGATGCGGCGCTTCACCGGCTCGGCGTCGAGACGGCGATTGCCGATTCCAAATCCGGCTTTCCCTGCCGCGTCAGCCTGCGCGACGCCAAACCGGGAGAGCGGGTGCTGCTGCTGAACTTCGAGCACCAACCGGCGGCGAGCCCGTTTAAGTCCGCCCACGCCATCTACGTGATCGACGGCGTTGCAAGCGCCACGCCCGATGTCGACGAGGTGCCCGAGTTGATGCGTTCGCGACTTCTGTCGGTGCGGGCGTTTTCGGAAGATGGCCACATCCTCGACGCTGATGTCGCGACGGGAGGCGACATCGCAACGCTGTTCGAGCGTTTGTTGGCCAATCCCGGGGTCGATTACCTGCACGCGCACTACGCCAAGTTCGGCTGCTATGCGGCTCGGGTTGATCGGGGATAGCCGCGACTAGCCGCAGCGCGCGACATAGTCGATGGTCGGCGCCACGCCAGCGCGCCAGGAGCGAACTTTGCCTTCCTGGACTTCGAACACCTGCCGTCCCGGCCCCAAATCGAGGATGAGTTCGGTGACCTCGGGTTCGTACTTGTTGGGCTGCTCCTTCAGGGCGGCGCCATATTTGGCGCGCATCGCCGACGCCTCGGATCCGACGCCAAAGCCGTCCGCCGACTTTGGGCCCTCCTCGAGGAAATCAACACGACCGATCTTCGACTGCTCGACGAGGAAGGAGACGCCCTTGATCGGCGCGTTGCCGAACAGTTCGAAACAGACCTGCGGATCCTGGCCGTCATCGCCGGACAGGGTCTCGAGCTTGCCCGGATATGCAGCGCGAGCGGCGGCGACCGCCATGCCGAATTTGACGCCGCAGAACGCCTCAACGCTCACCGGCCCGCAGGCCTCGACGGCGCGCGCCTGGGCCGCGGCGTTGGCCGCGGCGGCCTCGGGCGTCGGCGGCACGGTGAAATCACCCTCGGCCAGCGTCTCTCCTGGCGCCGCGGCGGGCTTTTCCTTCGGGCTGCAGCCGGCAAGCGCAAGGCCGATCACCGCAATCGACAGGCAGATCAATCTCAACGACGTTTCCTCGCGCTGGCGTCCTGACAAAACCGATGAAGTCAGAACGGATCGAAACAGTCATAATTGCGCTGCCGGATGATCAAGCCGTCCTCGAACTCGATCACCTGACAGAAACGCGCCCGCATCGTGTCGCCGGCGCGCGTCGTGCCGACCGGTACGGCAAGATGCCCGGTCCATGTCATTTCCAGGATCACCCGGTCGCCGACCTCGGTGAGCGTGTGGATGTCGTAGATCTGCCGGGACATCAGTTTCTGGCCGCGCGCAGCGCCCTCGAGAATGGCGTCGCGATCGCGTCGCGCACCGGTGGGAAAAAGCCGGTTGGGATATTCCTCCTGCATCGCGTCGGGATGATAGAAGCCGGCCAGCTCCTCGCCCGTGGCCCCGCCCTCAACCGCTGCGATATAGGCGCGCGCCCGTCTTTCAAGAGACATTGGCCGTCCTCCACGTCGCTCAAACGCGCCCAGCGACGCACCAAGGCTTACCTCCGGTCGCGCTTGGGGAAAAGTCGGCAAAAGATCGCCCGGTCCCACGCCGAACGCATTCTGCTTGCCGACCGGGCAAAAGTTGCCGAACGTCAATCCCAAGACGCGCCCTGTTGGGGCGCCGGCTGGGAGGAGACGGGCGATGGCAGGCAAGTTCGAGATTTACAAAGACAAGGCAGGCGCATTCCGTTTCCGACTCAAAGCCGCCAATGGCGAGATCATTCTGGCCAGCGAAGGTTACAAGGCCAAGTCAGGCGCCAAGAATGGCATCGCCTCGGTGGGCAAGAACGCCGCAAAGCCGAGCCGCTACGAGAAGAAGGCGACAGGCAAGGGCAAACCCTACTTTGTGCTGAAGGCCGGCAACCAGCAGGTGGTCGGAACTTCGGAAATCTACGAGACCGACCGCGCGCGCGATGCCGGCATCGCCTCGGTGACCAAGAGCGCGCCCGGCGCCAAGACCGAAGACAAGTCGCAGTAATCGACCGGCACAACTGATCGACCCCCGCGTCTGATCGACCTGGGGCTCCGATCG
>JANMWT010000008.1:0-1534 GCA_031394145.1 Alphaproteobacteria bacterium
GGGGGATATGCGAGGCAGACGCCAGCTAGGCCAACCGGAGACGTGATCGATGAAACCCGTGCGCAAGGCGGTGCTTCCCGTGGCCGGTTTCGGCACCCGTGTCCTGCCCGCCACCAAGGCGGTGCCCAAGGAAATGCTGACCGTCTTTGACCGCCCGGCGATCCAGTATGTCGTCGACGAGGCGCGCGCCGCCGGCATCGAGCACATCGTTTTCATCACCGGCCGCAACAAAGCAGTGATCGAGGATTATTTCGACCGCGCCTTCGAACTCGAAACCTCGCTGATCGAGAAGAAGAAGACCGCGATCCTGGCCGAGGTGCAAAAATCCACCCTGCCCGCCGGCTCAACCAGCTTTACCCGCCAGCAGGCCCCGCTTGGCCTTGGCCATGCCGTCCTGTGCGCGCGCGACATCATTGGCGATGAACCCTTCGCCGTGCTGCTTCCCGATGTGCTGGTGAAGGGCAATGGTTCATCCTGCCTCGCCCAGATGGTTGCCGCCTATAACCAGGTCGGCGGCAACCTCATCGCCGTCGACGAGGTGCCGGCCGAGCGCGTCTCCTCCTATGGCGTGATCGATCCCGCCGAGCCCGGCGGCATCGACACATCCGGGGGTCGCCTGATCAAGATGAAGGGCATGGTCGAAAAGCCGCCGGTTGCCGGCGCGCCGTCCCGGCTCAAGATCACCGGCCGCTACATCCTCCAGCCGGAGGTCTTCGACCTCCTCGCCACCCAGACGCCGGGCGCCGGGGGAGAAATCCAGCTCACCGATGCGATGCAGCGCCTGATGAGCTCCCAGACCTTCCACGCCTACCGCTATGACGGTCAGGACTATGATTGCGGCGACAAGCTGCTCTATCTCGAAGCCTTCGCCGCCATGGCCCTGGCGCACCCGGACTTAGGCGCGGCCGCCCGCGGCGTCCTTGAAGGCGTGCTGAACCGGAAATAGCCGCCCCTTTAGGGCCCGATCCGGGCAGCCCCTCTCGTCGAGGGGCCGGCTGACGTTGGGGGTTGGGGCAGATCCATGACAAATAATCCACGCGCGAGGGAACCTTCGCGTCAGCGGCGAATAGTGTCGGTTGCTCCCAATTGCGAGAGGACCGGCTTCGCCAGCCGTTTGGGCCAGCCAACAGCTGGCCGACGATGGCGGCGTGTTCAGAGGTAGGTTTAATGGCCGTGATCTTGATTGTTGAGGACGAGGTGTTCACTCGCGAACTTGCGGGCATCTTCATCAAGGACTGGGGTCACACCGTGCTGTTTGCCGGGGAGGTCGACGAGGCCCTCGCCGTTTTGCGTTCGCCCCAGCCGATCGATGCGCTTTTCACCGACATCTATCTCAAGACCGCAGCGTTTGGCGGGTGCGACCTCGCCCGCCAGGCCATGGCCCTCAGGCCCGACCTGAGGGTGCTCTATACAACCGGCAATTCGGCCAACCAGGACCTCAAATCCCGCTTTGTGTTGGGCTCGCATTTTCTCAGCAAGCCTTATACGCCGACCCAGCTTCACGCCTCCGTCGACGGCATGCTCGCTCTCTGAC
>JANMWT010000012.1:0-2020 GCA_031394145.1 Alphaproteobacteria bacterium
GGGGCGGGCGGGGGCGGGCGGGGGCGGGCGGCGGCGCGCGCTGGCGGGGACGACAAACCGCCAACTGCTGAGGCCAAGCCCTTGCCTCCCGGGTCCGCCTTTCAGGCGGCGGCAGATATGGTAGAGCTCCCTGCGACGCCCTTTTTGTGCACCGCCGGGCCGATCTTCCAGGCTGACCGGCCTGGACCGCCCGTCTCGGTCGCCGCCAAGTCGCCGCCCTTTTGTCTCCAACCCCTTCGTCTCCAGCCCCTTCGTCTCCAGCCCCTTCGTTCCGGCCATCTGTTCAGGATCCGCCTTGCCTCAGCCGCGCCGCGACATTTCCGTGCTGATCCCGTTCTACAACGAGGCCGGCAATATCCATCCGCTGCTTGCCGAAGTGCATGCAGCGCTCGCCGGCGTCGATTACGAGGTGATCTGCGTCAACGACGCCTCGAGCGACGCCACCGGCGCTGAAATCGCCGCCGCCGTCGCCGCCCATCCCGATCGGGTGACTGCGCTGACCCATATCCGGCGCCGCGGCAAGTCTGCGGCGCTGTTCACCGGGCTGCACAGCGTGACCGGCGAATGGGTCCAGCTGCTCGATGGCGATGGCCAGAACGATCCGGCTGACACCCGCCGCATCTGGGACGCCTTCGTGGCGCAGGACGAAAACCCGGCCTTGGGCATCGTCTGCGGCCGACGCACCAGTCGCAATGACAGCGGTTTCAAATGGCTGCAGTCGCGGCTGGCCAACGGCATCCGCCGTTTCTGTCTGAAGGACGACGCCACCGACACCGGCTGCGGCTTCAAGCTGATCCGGACGCGGGCGTTTTGCGACCTGCCGTATTTCGCCGCCATGCATCGCTTCCTGCCGGCGCTGGTGAAGCGCGCCGGCTGGGATGTCCGCGAGGAGCCGGTGGTCGACCGCGTGCGGCTTCATGGCGTGTCGAAATATGGCTTCCTGGGTCGACTGGGCGCCGGGGTTGTGGACCTTCTTGGAATGATGTGGCTTGTGCGGCGCGGGGGCTACGGTATCGCCGCCGAATGGAATGATCCGCGCGCAAGGCATTGATTTTTCTGGCCTTCGACTGGCGTGAATTGAGGACGGACCAGACGCGTGGGTAAGGACCGCAGACAGGCGACCCTGAAACCGCCCCGAACGGCGCCGCGCAAGGCGTCCCGGGCGGCGCCGGCCAAGCCAGCGCGCCAGCGGGCGAGGACCAATCTCACCCTCGAATCCTTCATCCGCCTCGATCGTTCGGCGGTGATCTTCCTGATCTTCATGGTCTGCCTGGTGAACTGGACCATTCGCGTCATCATCGCGCCGGTCTACACCGTCGAGGAGGCCGACCAGCTCTTGATGTCGCAGTCGCTGCACTTCGGCTACGAGGCGCGCCAGCCGCCGATGCTGGCCTGGATCTATGCACTGGTGACCAAGAGCGTCGGGGTCAGCACGCCGGTGGTCTTCGGCATCAAGTACACCCTGCTCTGGGTCGCCTTCACCTTCTACTACCTCTCGGCCCGCAACGTGCTGGTCAAGCCGGGCGTCTCGGCCGCGGCGGTCGGGGCCTGGGCGCTCACCTTCTATGTCGGCTGGGGCGTCCACGAGGACCTGCTCGGCGCGGTAGCGCTGATGGCCTGCCTGTCGCTGACGCTGCACGCCCTCACCCGCATCCTCGCCTGGCGGCGCAGCCGCGACTGGACCTATCTGGGCATGACCATCGGCGTCGGCCTGTTGACGCATCACCTCTACATCGTCTTCCCGATCGCCATGATCGTTTCGATCTTCATGTCACCCTTCTTCAAGGACGCCGTGAAGCCGACGCGCCTGATCATCGCCCTGGCGATCGCAGGCGCGATGTATGCGCCCTATGTGATCTGGCTGATCGCCCATTTTGACCGCATCGCGGTCGTCGCCCGCGAGTTCGCAGCCAGCTACGAGATCGACTCAGGCTGGCTGTCGCGGGTCGGTCAGGGCGGCTTCTCGCTGGCGCGCGGCCTGTTCGAGTTCACCCTGCCGCTGTCGCTGTTCTGGGCGACG
>JANMWT010000017.1:0-1816 GCA_031394145.1 Alphaproteobacteria bacterium
TGTCGACGCCGAGGTATTTCGACAACATGGCGACGTCGAATCGCGCGAAGTGGAAAATCTTCAGCATGGCGGGGTCGGTGAGCAACGCCTTCAGGCGCGGCGCCTCGTAGGGCGGGGCGACCTGGACCAGATGAGCGACGCCATCGCCCGCCGACAACTGGACGAGGCAGAGCCGATCGCGCTGCGGGCGCAGGCCCAGCGTCTCGGTGTCGACGGCAATCGAGCCCTTGAACGTCAGGCCGGCCGGCAGATCGCCGTGATGCAGCTTGTAGGATGTCGATGCCATGCCGTTGCGCTCGCCTGTCTTTTCGGTTGGCGCACCATAGTCGCGGGTCGGAGAGGTCGCAACCGATGCCGTCGCTGATGAGAGGGCGCGAACATGCCGGCGCCCAGTCATCGGCTCGCGGAACAGTTGACCAAGATAAGATGTAAGGAGAATAGAGGATAGCAACCGCCTTGTAAGGCTGCTTGTCGACCTGTAGCAATAGTGGCTTGCTATAAATGAGTTTCCTCAACGGTTGACGGACGATAAACTTGCCACTGTTCTCACAGATGTTGCGGGACGAACCGAGGCTGCAGGCAGCGCTCGTGAGTGATCAGGCGCATGTCGTGCCGGGCGCACAAGGCGCCCATGTCGCAAAGATTCAAGCCGTGCTGCAGCTGCTCGACCGCAGCGCCGCCATCCCGATCGGGGAACTGCGCACCCAGCGGTACGGAACAGGAACCGCTGCTGCTGTGCTTGCCTACAAGCGCCGGCGCGCCATCGTCAACACCAGCTATCAGGCGACGGCCGACAACATCGTCGGGAAAATGACGATCGCGCGCATGGACGCGGAGATCCTGGCAATCGAGCTTCGGGGGAACCCGGAGCGCTCGGTGTGCAGTGGCGCGAACGATCCGATCGTGAGCACGCCCGATGGGGCTGGCGTATCGTCCCTGGTCGCATCTTCCGTGACGGCGCCAGGGCGCAAGCCAGCGCCTCGACCGCCGGTGCTGACATTCCGTATCGCGCGGCTCGCCGTCGTATTCCAGATCACCGACGGCGGCGTCGAGGTTGGAGGAGGGGTTTCGCTGCTTTTGGGGCAGTTTCAAAAGGCGCGCGAGCTGCTCGTGCCATTAGGTCTCGACTTCGGCGGCGCCGCCGGGGGCGTTTTTCCACTGATCGGACCACAGATACCGGATTCCGACAAGAAGGTGCTTTCGGGCTCGGAGGCATCGTGCGTGTCGATCCGAATGGCGGCGGAGCGCGTTTTCCCGAACCAACCGGATGTATTGCGCGTCATTTTCTGCCCATTCGACGATGTCGAGGGGGAAGCTTTCGGCGTGACGGACGGTGGCGGGACCACGGGCGTTCCCAAATTCTGCCTGATCAACGTGCGCAAGGCCAATCCCGACCAGGGGACTGTTCTGCACGAAATGATCCACGCGGCGGGATTCAGTTTTGCGCAGCACGACAATCAGAATCCAACGAGCGTGTTCTCGGAAAACATCGGCGGCCGGTCGGTGTTGCGTGACGTACATGCGAACGGTCTCGCGGGCTCGTTCTTCGGTACTATTCTCGCCTGATACCAGCGCTCTTTCAGTTCTTTTCCCCAGCCGCCTTTTTTGCGTCGGGGTTGGCGGAGAGGTCGATCAGCTGGGCAAGGCGATCGGCCACGTCTTTGGGGGTCGACAGAATATCGGCGACGATCGTCTGCAGCGCCGCCCCCGATACCGGGTCGATATCGAGGTTTTCCTTGGCGGCCTGCGCCAGGAAGGCCGGATCGCGCATCGTCGCGTCGAACGCCTCGCGCAAGGCCGCCAGGCGCTCGGCCGG
>JANMWT010000018.1:0-13631 GCA_031394145.1 Alphaproteobacteria bacterium
GTTCGTCAACGCGGAAGGCAACACGGACGAGGACGATACCGCGAGTCCTCCACCCGGCCCGGCGTGGTCGAAGACCCTGGCATGTGCAGAAGCTTTTCGAACGGGAACCGGGAGATCTCGGGGCTGGCCTGCAACTACAGCAGGCCCGCAATGGGAAGATGAGGAGTCGAAGCCATTGATGAACGGGCCCGAGAAGTCTGACCCTGTCGTAGTAGCTAAGAAGCCGACGAACAAAGCGGAGCAATCCGCCGCGGAGCCGGTGGAGCCAAGGACGGGGACCAAGAGGAACGCAGACCAGCAAAGCACACGCCGGGCTCTGAACCGGGTAAGGGTGTCACAGGCGCTGAGCCGCGTACGGCAAGCTGCAAGGCAGAAGAAGAAGGAGAAGCTTACCTCGCTCCTCCACCATATCGACCCGGCGATGCTGGAGACCGCATTCCACGCCATACGGCGCGACGCGGCCCCCGGCGTTGATGGCGAGAGATGGGCGGACTACGAGAAGGATCTCGAGGCTAAAATCGAGTCCCTCCACTCGAACATCCACAGGGGAGCATATCGAGCGCTACCGTCCCGGCGGAGCTACATTCCGAAGGAAGACGGCAGCAAGCGCCCGCTCGCGATCACGGCTCTTGAAGACAAGATCGTCCAAAGAGCTGCGGCTGCGATCGTGGGCGCGATCTACGAGGAAGAGTTCCTCGGGTTCTCGTATGGGTTCCGACCCGGACGCAGCCAGCACGATGCGCTGGATGCCCTGATCGTCGGGATCTCAACCAAGAAGGTGAGCTACATACTCGACGCCGATATCCGGTCGTTCTTCACGGAAGTCTCCCAGCAATGGGTAGTTCGCTTCCTTGAGCACCGGATCGGCGACAAGCGCATCATCCGGCTCGTCCAGAAATGGCTCCGAGCCGGCGTGCTGGAAGACGGGGTCGTGACTGTCGAGGAAAGTGGGACCGGACAGGGATCGGTGATATCGCCCCTGCTTGCGAACATTTACCTCCACTACGTCTTCGACCTCTGGGCCGAACGCTGGCGACGGCGGGAGGCCACGGGCGACATGATCATCATCCGGTATGCCGACGACATCGTCGTCGGCTTCCAGACCGAGCATGACGCCCAACGCTTCTGGGATGCGATGCGCGAAAGGCTAAAGGAGTTCTCGCTGTCGCTACATCCGGCAAAGACCCGCCTGATCGAATTTGGTCGCTACGCAGCAGCCAATCGAGCCCGGCGCGGCCTTGGCAAACCGGAGACCTTCAAGTTCCTCGGGTTCGTTCTCATCAGCGGCAAATCCCGGCGCGGCAACTTCCTCGTCATGAGGACGACGCGGCTGGACCGCATGAAGACGACGCTCCGCGGCATCAAGGAGGAGTTGCGGCAACGACGACACCGACCGATCCCGGAGACCGGGAAATGGTTGGCGCAAGTCGTCTCCGGTTACTTCGGCTATCACGCCGTTCCGACCAACGGTTCGGCGATGAACGCCTTCCGATATCACGTCACCCTCCTATGGCATCGCCAGCTTTGCCGGCGCAGCCAACGGGCGCAGGTGGCGTGGGCACGGATGACAAAGCTGGTGAACGCCTTCCTCCCGAAAGCCCGGGTCCTTCATCCCTGGCCAAGCGAACGCTTCGCCGTCAGACACTCAAGGTAGGAGCCGAGTGCCCGAATCGGGCCCGCTCGGATCTGTGCGGGGGGCGGCTGGAAACAGCCGTCCCTACCGCGAACCGCGCATTCCGGGGTTCACGGTAGGAAAGGCTGGATACCATCCCTCCTCTAAACCCTCGATAGTGGAAGTCATCACCAAGTCCGTCGGTACGCGGCCTTTGCAGTTGAGAAGGTCCGCAGCCGGTAACTTTGACTTCCCTCCGAGCGCGAGCCCACAGGTCGAAACCTTGACGATGAAGCTGGTTGGAGGATCCCCCCAGTTTGAGACGCTGCCGTCATGAGGGCTGAAACTGTACGAAGCCTCAACAACGCAAGCGAGCGTGCCTTCTCTAGGGTCAGCGACGGCTGTCGAGACAGCAGCAGCCGAAAGCCAAACTACGGCGAGGTAGCGCATGGGGCCCCCAGAAGACTAACCGACAGGAGATAACCCGTGCGACGGTGGGTGCCAATGCAAGCCGTTTTGGGGGCTTGAGCAGAGGCTACGCTTCAAAAGAAGATTGAATCGGCACCGCTTGGGTATGATGCGCAGCAAGGATGCGCCGATGCCCGCTACAAGCTTGGTTCACCATACGATGCGGATCGTTCGCTTCATGGAGAGGACGAGGGCTGCATGCTGACTCTGCCTGGGCAACATACGCGTTTTGAAAAGGCCGCAGACAGCGGGAACCAACACGGCGCCGAGCGCACGGTTTCCATGCACGTACGGCGGCATCGGCGTCGAGATAGACCGCGCCCTCGCCACGAAATGAAACTGGTGCGTGGGGTGTCGACGGGACCAACTCGCGACGCCCCAGCGTCTGCGACAAATCGCCCCGAAATCAGGCGCAGTTTCGTGTCCCCAATCGTGTCCCCGAACGTTTTTGTTCTCGGCCTAAAATCGCAGCGCCGTCGCTATACCTTGATATTATTCCGGAAAATGGTCGGAGCGGCGGGATTTGAACCCACGACCCCCAGTCCCCCAGACTGGTGCGCTAACCGGGCTGCGCCACGCTCCGCCAAATCAGGAGCGCCCTTATAGGCGCCGCTCCCCGGGAGGGCAACCTCCAGCACAAACCTCTCTAAACCAGCCCCGCCCCAAGCTCCGAACCGCTCAGCATCCCGATCCAACCGCTGCCCTCATGAGTTCGAAACCCTTCTCGTCCTGCTGGCGGAAGCCAGGCTGTTCAATGGATAGTTGAGCCCCGCCGGAAATCGGGGTGATCGTTAAGGCATCGATCGAGGCCACCCTGTCCCAGTGTGAGCCACGGGAGGCCGGGGCACCCTAGAAACTCCGGCAAAGCAGCGGTTAATCCCCTCGGCAAGCTGGCAGCAAAGGTGGGCGGCCGGCACATCATTTGCGTCGCCGTTCAGGCATTTTCTGCGCCAGGGGAGACATGCGTGCTGAAGACCGACCTCGGAAAGGCCGACAAGGCCGGCGCCAGCCTTGCGCCGAAGACGCCGCTGGTCGTCGATCTCGACGGCACGTTGATCAAGACCGACACGCTGTTCGAGGCGTTTGCAGAGAGCCTTCGCGTACGACCGCTGAAGACCGCGTTGATGGTTTTGAAGCTGCCGCTCGGCATCGCGGCGTTCAAGGCGGCGATGATGCGCGAGCACACGATCGATCTTGGCGTACTGCCGCTCAACGAGGACGTCCTCGCCTATGCCCGCGCCGAGAAGGGGAAGGGTCGGCCGGTGTGGCTGGTCTCGGCCGCCGATCAGTCGATCGTCGCAGCTATTGCCGAGCGCGTCGGCCTCTTCGATCGCGCCATCGGCAGCGATGGCAAGACCAACAACAAGGGCGCGCGCAAGGCAATGATGCTGCAAACCCTCGCGCCCGAAGGGTTCGAATACATCGGCGACAGTGATGCCGATATGGAGGTCTGGGAGAAGGCGGCGGCTGCAGCCCATGTTGGCGGCGGCGAAGCACGTAAGCGCCAGATCGAGCAGCACGGCGTTGCCGTGACCGCCTCTTTCAAATCGCCAAACGAAGGCCTGAAGGCGTGGTGCAAGGCATTGCGGCTGCACCAGTGGTCCAAGAACGCGATGATGTTCATCGCGCCGATCTTGGGCCTGCGTCTGTTCGAGCTTTCGACGTTCGCAGCCTGCCTTGCTGGCTTTCTCTGCATGGGTGTGATGGCGTCCGGCACCTACCTTCTCAATGATCTCCTCGATCTCTCCGCCGATCGCAGCCACCATTCCAAGCGCCGTAGACCCTTTGCCGCTGGCCGGCTGCCGCTGGTTCAAGGCCTGCTTGCGGCGCCGCTGCTGATCTTTGGCGGTCTTCTTGGCGGCGTCCTCATCTCACCCTGGTTCGGCGTCGCGATGGCAATCTATCTCGCCACCACGCTGGCCTATTCTTTTGGTTTGAAGCGCGTGCCGCTGTTCGACACCATGATCCTCGCCTTCTTGTTCACCATCCGCCTGATCATGGGCGGCGTGCTGGCGGGTGTCGCGGTCACCCAGTGGCTGCTGGTCTTCTCGATGTTCTTGTTCTTCTCTCTCTCGCTGGCGAAGCGTCATGTCGAGGTGTTGCGCAAGGCAGAAGCGGGCGTCACCAAATCGGCCGGCCGCGGCTATGAAGCGCGCGACGCATCCTTGACGCTGGGCCTTGGCCTCGCCAGTGCGACCGCGACGCCTGTGATCCTTGCCCTCTATATCATCGGCGAGGCTGGCCCTTCGGGCCTCTATCACCAGCCGCAATTCCTCTGGGGTGCGCCGGTGCTGCTGACAATGTGGCTGTGCCGCGTCTGGTTGCTCGCCAACCGCGCTCAACTTGATGACGATCCGGTCTCGTTCGCGGTCAAGGACCCGCTCAGCCTCGCGATTGGCGTCAGCCTCGCGGCGTTCTTTGCAGCCGCAGCCTTCCTGCCTGCAGGCGTGCTGCTGTCCTGAAGCGATCGGTTCTGGACCTGAAGCGCCGGCGCCGGCTATAACCCGCCGCGGTTCCCGCACTAAGGGCGGTTAGCTCAGCTGGCAGAGCATCTCGTTTACACCGAGAGGGTCGGCGGTTCGATCCCGTCACCGCCCACCAAACGTTGCAGCCGATTGGAAGGTTTCAGCTGAAAACCGCTATTCCCTATCCGCTGCTGATCGGCGCGCTGGCGTTGTTGCTGGCGCTGCTCATGGCCGTATCGATGATCACCGGACCGGCGGGGGCCGGCCTTCGGGACTTGTCCGCGATGTTCGCGAGCGGTCGAAGCGAGACGGCGTGGATCATCATTCGCGAGATCCGCCTGCCGCGCACCATCCTCGCGGTGATGATCGGGTTCACGCTCGGGCTTGCCGGGGCTGCGCTGCAGGGCTTTCTGCGCAATCCGCTGGCCGATCCTGGGGTCATCGGCGTCACCTCGACGGCCTCGCTGGGCGCCGTTCTCGCACTTTATACGGGGATCTCGGCAGTCTTCCCGTTGGCGCTGCCGCTGATGGCGATCGCGGGGGGATTGTCCTGCGTGTTGATCCTGCAGGGATTGGCGGGCCGCGGCGGTGTGCTGACCTTGATCCTCGCCGGGGTCGCGATATCCAGTCTGGCCGGCGCCGGCGCATCGCTCGCCCTCAATCTCTCGCCGAATCCCTATGCAGCGCTCGAGATCGTCTTCTGGATGCTCGGCTCGGTCACCGACCGCAGCCTCGAACATGTGGCTCTGGCTGCGCCTTTTATGGTGGCCGGCTGGCTGATCCTGGGATGGTCGGCGCTCTCCCTCGACGCGCTCAGCCTGGGGGAGGACGCCGCGGCGAGCCTCGGCGTCAATCTCAAACGCACGCGGGCGCTGATCGTCGTCGGCACGGCGGTCAGCGTCGGCGCTGCGACAGCGGTGGCTGGCGGCATCGGCTTTGTTGGCCTGGTCGTCCCGCACCTGATGCGGCCGCTGGTGCGCCACAGCCCCAGCCGCCTGCTGCTTGCCAGCGGGCTCGGCGGCGGCGTCTTGCTTTGCGCGTCCGACATCGTGGTTCGGCTGGTGGCGACGGGAACCGAGCTTCGCCTCGGCGTGGTGACCGCGTTGATCGGCGCGCCGTTCTTCCTTTTTCTCGTGATGCGGGCCCGGGTGGAGCTCGAAGCATGAGGCTCGAAGCGCGCGACATCGTCGTCGCCATCGGCAGCCGCCGGATTGTTGATGGCGTATCGCTGTCGGTGTCATCGGGCGAGATGATTGGTCTGATCGGCCCCAATGGCGCGGGCAAGTCGACACTTCTGCGTGCTGTTCTTGGCATTTGCGAGAAGGCAAGCGGGTCGGTCACGCTCGACGGCGTTGACCTTATGTCGATCCCCGCCCGAGAACGCGCCCGGTGCATCGCCTTCCTGCCGCAGGAGCGACGGGTCGAATGGCGGTTGACGGCGCGCGATATCGTGACGCTCGGGCGCTATCCTCACCAGGCTGGCTTTGGCCGGACGGCGCCCGAAAGTCAGGCCGCCGTCGACCGGGCGATCGAGGCGGTGGATGGCGGGCGCCTCCTGGACCGGCCTGTCGCCGTCCTCTCGGGCGGCGAGCGGACGCGCATCTTGTTGGCTCGGGCGCTGGCGGTGGAGGCGCCCATCCTCTTGGTCGACGAGCCCATCCTGGCGCTCGACCCCTATCACCAGCTTCACGTGATGGAGATCCTGAAGGAGCGGGCGCGCAGCGGCATCGGCGTGCTGGCGGTGATCCATGACCTCGCGTTCGCGGCGCGCTTCATGGACCGGGTCGTGGTGATGAACGAAGGCGGCGTGGCCGCCGATGGTCCCCCGGCTGAAGTTCTTTCCGCCGAGCGCCTGGCGCAGGTCTATGAAATTGATGCGTTGAGCGGGGAGGAGGCTGGACGTCGGTGGATCCTGCCCTGGGCGCGCAGGCCGTCTGGCTGAGATCGCCGGCTGAGATGGCTGGCTCAGGTGGTGTATGATCGGCCCGTGGGGAGTTCAGGCCTTTTCGCTGGTCAATTGGCAGGCGCTGTGGGCATAGATTCTGCCGGCTCGCGAAACCCGGCGCTCTGGCCGAGTGGGGACCTGCGAACTCGCTTGCGGGATGTTAGACATTGAAGACTGTCGCCGAGTTCGCCTAGCTGAAGCTTCGCATATGGCTGGAGAGACGATCGTGAGCTGGACGGGGCCAAGAGGCCTTTTTCTCGGCATGGCAGGCGTGATCCTGTTTGCGGCCGCGTGCTCGGTCCCCGAAACGGCGCCTGCCCCCCCCCATCCAGCCATAGCCGCAGCCATAGCCGCAGCCAGAGCCGCAGCCGCAGCCACAGCCACAGCCACGCCCGCTGAGCCCGCGCCGGTGCTCGCGCCCGCCGCGCCGCCGGCGCCGCCGGCCGAGCATCGGGTTGTCGAAAAGGCGGAGCCGACCCCTGATCCGGCCCCGCCAAGCAATGTTGGCAAGATGACGCCGGGCGGGTCGTTCCTGATGCGCCTCAGCGACGGCTTTGACGAGGCGACCCAGTACCGCTCCGACTACACCATGGAAGTTCCCTGGAACGGGTCGGGCTTTGCGTGGGACAACATTCACTATGGACCGGACGGGGCGACGCTGGTCATCCAGAAACGCAGGATGAAGAGCCTCGCCTATGCCGGGGCCGAGCTGCAGCGGAAGGGTTTCTTCGGCTATGGGCGATATGAGGCGATCGTCAAGGCGCCGGTCGGATCAGGGCTGGTGTCGTCCTTCTTCACGCATACCGACGGCAATTTCGGTGATCCGCACGATGAGATCGACATCGAGTTCCTCGGCGCCAACACCCATGCTCTCCACATAAATTACTTCAAGGATGGCCGAGCTGCGGGTTCGTTCTATGCGCAGACCGGCTTCGACACCTCTCGCGATTTCCATCTCTATGCGTTCGAATGGGCCCCGGATTCGATCCGCTGGTTCGCCGACGGTAAACTGGTCCATGAAGTCCAGGGTCCAGCGGCGCGCGTGCCGCGCGCGGCCGGCCGGGTGATCATGAACCTCTGGTCGGCGGGGCCATCGTCGCGCGGCTGGCTTGGACCGCGCAAGTTCAAGGACAACGCATCGGTGAGCTATCGCTGTGTCTCGCATGTGCCGCTGGGCGAGACTGCGGCGCAGTGCAGCGACGACTACCAGCCACCTTCGCCAAAGCGCTAGTCGCGCTGGAAGGCGCGCTTGCCGGTCGCCTTGCCGATGGCGATCCGGGCGAAGGAAGAGAGCGTAAAGGCTGCAGCCGCTGGATCTGAAGCAAGCAGACCCGCCACCGATCCAAAACGTCGGGTCTTGACCAGCTCGATTGCCGCAACCAATTGGTGCACGTCACGCAGCGCCCGGGCGCGTGCTGCGAGTGCGGCAATCTCGGAGGCGACAAACGCCTTGGCGTGGCGCGCGTGAAAGGCCGCTTCGGCATCGAGCCAGGCCTGCGTCTGCGCCGGGGATAGCCGGTGTGATGTCGAGGTGGTTGAACGCCGATAACGATAGCCGGTGGACGGCGCATATTCCATCCGGGCGCCCGCCGCCAAGAGGCTCGCAACCAAGTAATAATCCTCGCTGTTGCGGAGGGTGAGGTCATAACCCAGACCGAAGCGCTCCAGTGTCGCGCGGCGAAATATCGGCTTCAAATACCCCAGGCTGTCACGAGGTTTCATCGGCAGATTGAAGCTGACCCATGTGGTGAGATCGATACTGCGCGCCTGCGCAAAGCCTGACGATCGCAGGAAGGGCGCGGCGCTGATGCGTTGGCCTCGATCGTCAACCTCGAGCATGTTGTCGAGGACGATGTCGGCCGCCTTGTCGTCAGCGAGGCGGACCAGCTCCGCGAGCCGACCGGCATCGACCGCGTCATCGGCGTCGAGAACGGCGATATAGCGCCCCAGGCTGAGTTCGATGGCGCGATTGCGTGCGGCTGAA
The DNA here is from genome assembly GCA_031394145.1 of Alphaproteobacteria bacterium. Taxonomy (GTDB): domain Bacteria; phylum Pseudomonadota; class Alphaproteobacteria; order Caulobacterales; family Hyphomonadaceae; genus UBA7672. The sequence continues at coordinate 8,475 of JANMWT010000018.1, forward strand.
GGCCCGCTATTCACTGCCAGCCGGTCAACCTTGATGCGCGCGTCGGCGCGGCCCAGCGCCTGGACGACGTCAAAGGTGGCGTCCGGCGAGGCATCATCGATGATGACGATTTCAAGGGTAACGCCGGTCGAGGCTAACGCCGAGGCCACCGCCTCGGCGACAAATCCGGCCGCCTTCCATGTCGGGATGATGACGCTGACGTCGGGTGCGGCGATCGAAGGGATCACCGGTTCGGACCTGGCGGAGGGATTGGCGCAATGACGGCCGGTGCAGGTTGGGGCGCCGTTTTTTCATTTCGCCGCATACCGGCGATCTGAACCAGGATGACGGTGCTGAATTCGATCGCGAGGTCGATTTCGGTGTTGGAACGGATGACAACCAGGACGCAGAGGATCAAGAACGTCATGTTGAATAGATCCTGCTTCCGGATCCACGTCAGCAGGCCGTTCACCAGGCCCCAAATCGCCAGAGCGATGGTCACGTACATGCCTGGATATCCAAGCTGCACGCCGTTCTCGAAATAGGAGTTGTGGAAGTTGAACGGCACAAAGGTCGGGTAGAAGAAGTATTTGGTGATCGAATCCGCCTGGCCGCGGTCGGGGCGCCAGAACTGGTTGGCGCCCACCCCGGTCAGTGGGTGGTCGTTCATGATGCCGCGCGCCTGGTCCCAGAGATAGGTTCGACCGGTCAACGTCGAATCCTTGCCAAGCAGCGCAAGCACGCCGCCTTTAGCGTCGATGGCGAAGATCCCGAAAAGCAGGAGAGCGAGTACGGCAATCAGCATCGCCCCGAGCAAAACCAGGAGGCTGCGCGCATGGCGCACTTGGGCTGCAGGTTGCCAGACAAAGGCCTGCACGATGAGGACGGCCGTGCACCCGCCGATCATCGCGAGCGTTGTCGCCGACTTGGACAATATGATCAGCAGCAGTGCGAGCGGCATCGCAAGAGCGCCAAGCGCACGCCAGCGCAACGCCATCACACTGTCGAGCGCCAGCGTGAATCCGGTCGCATAAAGAAAGAACATGTTCATCGCGAGAACGTTCTTCTGGTTGAAGATGCCGACCATCACGCCCTCGTAATAATTCGGGTGGATGTAGGAGAGCGCCATGCAGACGAATTCAGCTGCGAAGTAACCGTAGAAAAAGGTTCGCGGCGTGATCTTGCCAGCAAAGTAGATCGCCACGACCGCCGTCATGCCGAGCAGAACCCCCTTGTGGATCGCTTCGTTCGGCGTTGCCGCCCAAAGGCTCGAAATCACGCACATCACCGGCAGTAGGAAGGCGACCCAACCCCTGGCGGCGACCGGAAGCAGCTTTGAGGGATAAAGAAAAAGCCCAAGGGTGAAATAGCCCGCCGTCGCATAGCGGATCAGCGTGACAATCGTCATGCTGCCATACAAGGGCGATCCGGCGAGCGCGAGAACGAAGAACCACGCGCCAGCGGCGACCCGGTCGCCAAGCAGAAAAATATCGAGCCGGCTGCGCCAGCCTGGCGCAACCCCGGCGAATGACGCGCGAGGGGGCGGTGGCGTTGCTGTCGATGAAGCAGTCATCCACTTATTCCCGGGGCGTCCCCGCCAATGCAGTTAACGGAGGCTAGTCATTCGATAGCAAGGTGCATACCAGAAGATGAATTCCGATTGCGAAAGCCCCCCGTCGGAGGCGAAATTGACCCGCCCGGCGGTCGCGCCATTGCCGGCCGCCGCCAGATGGGATTGTCATCGGGCCGAAAGACGGCGTTTCGGGCCGGAAAGTCCGGAAAGGGAAGTCTGCTCATGTCCCAACTGCCCACGTCCTCTGTGTCCAAGTCGCCTGTCTCCGAGTCCCCTGTGTCCAAATCCCCATCGGATCAAGCTCCCAAATCCTACCTGAATGTCGCCTGCATCCAGATGCGGTCCGGGACCGAGGTTAACGCCAATGTCGAGGCCGCCTCGGCGCTGATCCGGCGCGCCGCCGAGGAGGGGGCGGAGTTGATCGCCACACCGGAGATGACCTCGCTGCTCGATCGCAAGCCAGGCGCCGTCTTCGCCAAGTCGACCACCGAGGAGGCCGACCCCGCCCTGGCGGCCTTTTCCAACCTGGCGGCGGAGCTGAGGGTATGGCTGCTGATCGGCTCCCTGCCGATCCGGGCAGATGGAACCCGGTGCGCCAACCGCAGTTTTCTGATTGCTCCCGACGGGGGCGTCGCTGCGCGGTACGACAAGATCCACATGTTCGACGTTCAGCTCAATGCCGGCAACATCTATCGCGAGTCCGATGGCTTTGCCGCCGGGGGCGAGGCGGTGCTGGCGGCGATGCCGAAGGCCAAACTCGGTCTCACGGTCTGCTATGATGTTCGCTTTCCACATCTCTATCGCGACCTCGCGCGGGCCGGCGCTGAGGTGATTTTCGTGCCGTCGGCCTTCACCCGGATCACGGGCGAGGCGCACTGGCATATCCTCTTGCGGGCGCGGGCCATCGAGACGGGTAGCTTCATCCTGGCGCCCGCCCAGTGCGGCAAGCATGCAGACGGACGCGAGACCTATGGCCACAGCTTGATCGTCGGTCCCTGGGGCGAAGTGCTCGCCGAGGCCGGCGTCGAGCCCGGCGTCATTTCGGCGCGTCTCGATCTTGCGGCGGTCGAGGACGCGCGAAGCAGGATCCCTTCGCTCACCCACGATCGCAGCTATCGTGGAGCCGGCCATTGAGAAAGGCGGCGACGCGGCTCAAAGTCGGCCGGCCGACAAAGCTGCCTTCAGCGGCCAGATCTGCCCGCATTCGCGTGCCGAATGTCGAACGCAGTGCAGCAACGCGGGCCAAACTTCTCAATGCGACCATCGATTGCCTGTTTGAGGTGGGCTATCACCAGACCTCGACCGTGCTGGTCACCGAACGCGCCGGGGTGAGCCGAGGTTCGATGCTGCATCACTTTCCAACCAAGGCCGACCTGATGATGGCGACCTCGGAGCATATCGTCGACCTGCGCAGCCGGCTGCATCAAGAGCATCTCGACCAGCTGTCCACTGAACGCGAGAAATTTCTCCATCTCATCGACGCGCTTTGGAATGCGTTCCAGACCCCATCGGGCATTGCCCGGATCGAGATCATGCTCGGTTCGCGCAGCGATCCCGAATTGGGGCCGCGTTTTCGCGTGTTGCACGAGGCGCTGGAAGACCGGCATAAAGAGAAGATCCGCGAGCGCGCGAAGAAGCTGGGCATTCGCGACACACGCAGGATCAATGCCTTCGTTCAGCTTTATGCGGCGGCTTTGCGAGGGCTCGCCATCGACACGCTCTGGCCGCGCTCGATGGCCGATATCCGGGGCGCCGTGGCGCTTCTCAAGGAATTCCAGGAACACATGCTCGACCGAATGCTAGCCGAGGCGAAAGCCTGACGCGAGAGGGCGCTTGCGTCCGGCGGCGCGTGCGGCATTCTCCTTCGAGTTCAGCGGAGATAACAATGTCGGCGACCATCAGGATCAGGGCGCGGGTGGTCGTGAAGGACGTTCGCGCCTTCGGCACGGGTAAGGCTGACCTGCTGGAGAAGATTGCCGCTGAAGGGTCGATCTCGGCGGCGGCCAAGACCATGGACATGAGCTATTCGCGCGCCTGGCAGCTGGTCGATGCGATGAACGCCGCCTTCCGTCGTCCGCTGGTCGAATCCAGCGCCGGCGGCAAGCGCGGCGGCGGCGCCACGCTGACCCAGCAGGGCGAAGAGGTGCTGGCCCTGTTCCGCGAGATGGAAAAGCGGATGCAGGGCGACGCTGACGCTTATCTCGCCGAGTTTGAGAAGCGGCTGAAATAGGCGAAGCCAACCGTTATAGTTGCAAGACAACAGCGCGGCGCCCAACCTGCCTCCCACATCAGGGAGAAACCGCCATTCTGCGCGCGCGCCTGGTCGCTACAAGCCGTCTTGCCGGCATTCTGGCCGCCATGGCGCCGTCGGTGGCCGCTCCCCCTGCAAAGCGCGAAGCGCCGCCTGCCGCCGCCAAGCCCGCGGCGGAGAAACCGGTCGTCGTGGCCGATACGCTGAAGGTGGTCGGCCCAACCTGGCAGGCGCTGACGCTGAAGGCCACCGATTTCGCCGCGCTGCCGCACATCACGCTCAAGGCCGGCATCCACGACAAGGACTGTACGTTCGAGGGCGTCGAACTCACCGGTCTGCTGGGCAAGGTTGGGGCGACCACCGGCAAGGATCTCCGCGGGCCGGCGATGAGCCAGGTCGTGCTGGCAACCGCTGCGGACGGCTATCGCCTTGCCCTGTCGCTGGTCGAGATCGACCCGCGTTTTCGCGCGAACCGCATGATTGTCGCCGACCGGATGGACGGTGAGCCGCTCAGTGTGCGTGACGGGCCCTTCCGCCTGGTGATCGAGGGCGACCTCGATGCAGGGCGGCTGGTCCGAAACCTCGCGACGATCGAAGTTCGCAAGCTCGATTAGCCGGGCAGGGGGTGACGCCCCGGCCGTTTTCTAACTACATGGCAGGGCAAGAGAGGACGTTCCGGTCCGCGTGCGACCGGGAGGCGAGGGGAGCATGGAGCCGGTAGCAGGCGAAGGAATGGAGCTGGGACTAGCCGTCGCCCTGCTGGCGGCCGGCGTCGTCGCCGTGCCGATTTTCCGGCGCCTCGGGCTGGGCTCGGTGCTCGGCTATCTCGCGGCCGGCCTGGTGGTCGGCCCGTTCGGGTTCGGCCTGTTCAAGGACCCGCAGGCCATCCTCCACGTCGCCGAGCTCGGCGTCGTGATGTTCCTCTTTTTGATTGGCCTCGAGATGCGCCCGGCCAAGCTGTGGGCGCTTCGAAAGGAAATCTTCGGGCTGGGTCTGGCGCAGGTGCTGGTCTGCGGCGCGTTGCTGACAGGCGTGGCGCTGCTCGGCGGGCTGAAGCTGGCGGCGGCGGTGATCGCCGCGATGGGCTTTGTCCAATCCTCGACCGCCGTGATCATGAAGATGCTCGACGATCGCGGCACGACCGGCACGCCGGGCGGCCAGCGCGTGGTGGCGATCCTGCTGCTGGAAGATCTCACCATCATCCCGATGCTGGCGCTGGTGGCGGTGCTGGGCAGCCTCGGCGGGCATGACGCCGGTCCGCATCACCCGGTCTGGTACAGCCTCCTGCTGGCTGTGGCGGCTGTCGCGGCGGTGTTCGGCGCGGGCCGCTATCTGCTCAATCCGCTGTTCCAGA
>JANMWT010000082.1:0-10968 GCA_031394145.1 Alphaproteobacteria bacterium
TGGAAGAAATCCGCGGGGAGGGCTTAATCACCGATGAGTGGGCGATGGCCAAGGTATGGACGCTGGAGACCGGCTTCACCTTCGAGGCCTCGCGGATCAGCCAGACCGGCGACCAGAACAAGAAGCTCGAGTTCAGCTATCCCAAGCCCCGCATCATCGGGACCTGGGCGATCGACGCGGCAGATCAGCTGCGCGCCAGTCTGCAGCGCGATGTCTCGCAGCTCGACTTCGCCGAATTCAGTTCAACTGTTGATTTCGTCAACGCCGCCTCGACGCAAGGCAACCCCGATCTGGTTCCGGAGAAAGCCTGGAAGGCGCGGGTTGAATGGGAGCGCCGGTTCGGCAAGCGCGGCGCCTTCACCTTCGCGGTCTTCCATGATGAGGTCGAGGACGTCCACGATCTGGTCGATATCGCCGGGGCCGACGCCTACGGCAACATCGGCGCTGGAACCCGATCCGGGGTCGAGATCAAGGCGGCTCTGCCGCTCGTCCTTCTTGGCTTGCCCACCGCCGAGCTGCGGTTCAACGGCCTGCTGCAGGACACCGAGGTAAGAGATCCCAAGACCGGCCAAAAGCGGTCCTTCTCGGTCAGCCCCGAGCGCCAGGGCTCGCCCCCTGGCACCGCGACGCTGAACGCTGGCAACAAGGACTGGGCCTATGTCGTCAACTTCCGGCAGGCATTGCCATCGATCCGGTCGTCGTGGGGCAGCGCGCTGGTGCAATGGTCCGGGCGGCGCGAATACAAGCGCCTTGAAGCGATCGACTATCAGCGGGCCGATCCCCGGCTTGATCTTTATTTCGAGACCACGGCGCTGAAGCCAGTCACCGTGCGCTTCAACGTCAACAACATCTTCTCACCCAGCGAGGAGCGGGTGCGAACATTCTATCAAGGCGATCGCAGCTCGGGCATCCTCCTTCGGACCGAGACACGAAAGGCCAAGGGCGGCCCGGAAGGAACCCGCTCCTTCGGCATCCAGGTATCGGGAAAATTCTGAGACGGGCGGGGAGCTGTTCGGCGCTTTTTAAAGATCGCTCGCGCGCCCGCGCCCGCGGGACGCTCAGGCCATAGACGCCTGGTCCGGTATTGGCGTGCGGCGTGGTTCAACGCTCTGCCGGCTTGCGATGGCTCAGGCATCGCGCCAAGCAAGATCGGCGGGGTATCGCCCGATCCTTGGGCGCGTTGTTTCTGGCCGGACGATTTTTCAGCGCGCCTGCCGCAGGACAGGGCGTTCGGTGACCTTAGCTTGGCGTTTTCAGCAATAAGCGCCCACTCGCGTTGACCGAGTCACGCGCTCCAGTCCCCATGGATACGACGTCAGTGCGGGCGATCTCTTCCCCTGTCGTTTCATCGCCCCCGCCGACCCATGAACGCCATGCGCGATGCGCAGCATTTTGGAGGGTGCGGAATGAACAAGTTGAACCTGAAAACAACGGTCACGTCGCTGGACGATGTGCGCGCCACGCGTCGCAACCTTTTGATGTTCGCTGGCGCAAGCGCGGCTGCGCTTGCCGCGTCCGCCTGCTCCAAGGCGGCCACGGCCGAGCCGGCGCCTGCGGCGCCCGTGATTGCGCCAAAGCTGGTTGGCCCCGCCATCATGTCGTCGAACGAAAGCCCGTGGGGCGCTTCGCCCAAGGCGATCGAGGCGATGCAGAAGGTGCTCGCCGACACCAACCGCTACGCTGATCCGGAAACCCAGATGCTGGCCCAGCAGATCGCCGAGCGCGAAGGCGTGACGGCGGATATGGTCGCCATCGCCAATGGATCGAGCCCGATCCTGCAGGCTTTCGCCGAGATCATCTCGCAGAAGGGCAAGGGCCAGCTCGTCACCTCGCTCGCCACCTACGAAGCGCTGCCGCGCGGCGTCCAGGGCGCGGGCGCTGACGTCATCTTCGTCCCTCTGGCGGCGGACACGAACTTCGACCTCGACGCCATTGCAAAGAAGATCTCGAAAAAGACGACGGCGACCTATGTCTGCAATCCGAACAATCCGACCGGCAAGATGGTGGACCCGGCCAAGCTCAAGGCGTTCGCGATCGAGGCCTCGAAAACCGTCCCGGTGTTCATCGACGAGGCCTATATCGACCTTGCCGACGATCCCAAGGCCAGCATCATGACCGGCCTGGTGAAAGAGGGTCATAATGTCGTCGTCTGCCGCACCTTCTCGAAAATCTACGCCATGGCCGGTCAGCGCATCGGCTATTGCATCGCCCCTGCGCCGCTGGCCAAGCAGATTTCGATGAAGACCCGTCTTGGCGGGGTCAACCATCTTGGTCTCGTCGCCGCGATGGCGAGCCTCAAAGACGATGCCTTCTACGCCGATCGGCGCATCAAGATGAAGAAAGGCCGCGACGCGCTCGTCGAGATGGCCAAGGCGACCGGCCGCAAGTTTGCCGAAAACCCGCAAGGCAATTTCATCTTCCTGGAAGTGGGCATGCCCAATAAGGACTTCGCGACGAAGATGCTGGCGGAGAACGTGAAAGTCGTCGGACGCACCTGGCCGGGATACGACAACTGGACCCGGATCTGCGTCGGCACGGACGAAGAGACTGAAATGTGCCGCAAGGCCTTGGCGAAGGTGCTGAAGGCCTGAGACCGAGCTAGTCCCTACCACCATCAGGGGATCAGGGCGCGCCAGGCGGAAGCTGGCGCGCCGTTTTTCCTGCCCGCGCCCTTTTTCCTGCCTGAGGTCCTGCCTGAGGTCCTGTCCGAGGTCCTGTCCGAGGTCTTGTCCGAGGTCTTGTCCGGGTCTTTCGGTTTCGGGCCGCCTTTCCAGGTCTGGGACAGAAGCTGCAGTGTTCCGGCGCCACTCTCGAGCCATCTGTGGATGCCGACCGCCTCCGGCTCTTGACGCGAGAGGCGCCGCGCCTGAGGTAAGCACAGGTGGAGCGGCTCAAGCGCGAGAACGAGCGCCCCCTAGGGAGTTGGTCTCCGTGATGAGCACTGGCGAAAAATCGTCGCCCACCCAGCGGGGCAGCGAAGAAGGCCGATCGGCCGTCCGCTTTCTCATCGTGTCGGCGGCCGCGTTCTTCGTCGACCTCGCTTTGGCTTTGGCGGTGCACCGTATTTTCCGGATTCCCGTCTGGCTGGCGGCAGGGATCGCCTACGGCGTCGTCAGTTCGGCCTTCTATTTCGTCCACGAGCATTGGACCTTCGCCCGCGCAGGTTCGGGTTATTCGACCCGTCGGCTGGGGCTCACAGTGATTGCCTCGGTGATCTCGATGGCGGGCCGAATCGGTCTGATCGGCGCCCTTGAAGCGTGGCATGAGCCCCGGATGCTGTGGGCCGCCGGCTATATCTGGCTTGGCGCGATGGTCTCGCTGATGATCAACTACACGCTGTCGCGCTTCTGGGTTTTTGCACCGAAATAAGGGCTTGGGCGTTCGGCAGGTCGGCGTCTGAGCTTTTTCGGGTCGGACGCATATTCACTCTTTGTTCACGCGAACATTTGTAGTACGTCATCTCTAACGGGATGGCACGGCGGTTTGCCCGCTTTTGCCCCCCATGGCAGAGGTGGAGACTGAGATGGCGAACACGACGCTTCGGGTGGTGGAAAACGCTGGCATGGACAAAGTGAAGGCTCTGGAGACCGCGCTCGGCCAGATCGAGCGCAACTTCGGCAAGGGCTCGATCATGCGCCTCGGCGACCAGCAGGCGCTCGACATCGAGGCGATCTCCACCGGCTCGCTGGGTCTTGACGTCGCTCTTGGCATTGGCGGGCTGCCGAAGGGCCGGATTATCGAGATCTACGGCCCGGAAAGCTCGGGCAAGACCACCCTTGCCCTGCACGTCATCGCCGAAGCCCAGAAGAGCGGCGGGGTTTCCGCCTTCATCGACGCCGAGCACGCGCTCGATCCCACCTATGCCGCCAAGCTGGGCGTCGATCTCGACGACCTTCTGGTTTCCCAACCCGACACCGGCGAACAGGCGCTGGAAATCGCCGACACCCTGGTTCGCTCCGGTGCGGTTGACGTCCTGGTGATCGATTCGGTCGCCGCCCTGACGCCACGCGCCGAACTTGAAGGCGAGATGGGCGACAGCCTGCCGGGCCTTCAGGCGAGATTGATGAGCCAGGCGCTGCGCAAGCTGACGGGCTCGATCTCCAAGTCCAAGACCATGGTGATCTTCATCAACCAGATCCGCATGAAGATCGGCGTCATGTACGGCTCGCCTGAGACCACCACGGGCGGCAACGCCCTCAAATTCTACGCCTCGGTGCGCCTCGACATCCGCCGCATCGGTCAGATCAAGGACCGCGAGGAAATCATCGGCAACCAGACCCGTGTTAAAGTGGTCAAGAACAAGGTGGCGCCGCCCTTCCGGCAGGTCGAATTTGACGTGATTTACGGGGAAGGCATCTCCAAGATGGGCGAATTGGTCGATCTCGGGGTCAAGGCCAATGTCATCGACAAGTCGGGATCGTGGTTCTCCTACGGCTCGCAGCGCATCGGTCAGGGCCGAGAGAACGCGAAGAAATTCCTGAAAGAGAACCCAGCGATCGCGAACGAGATCGAAGACGCCATTCGCAAGAATGCGGGCTTGATTTCCGATACCCTGCTGGTCGCAGAAGGAGAAGGGGACGACGCAGCCGAGGCGTAAGCCTCCGCCGCCTGCCGCCCCTGCCAACCAAAGGCTGGCGCCTGACAGGATCGTCCAACTTGGCGCCGCGGCGGGTGGGGCTTATATCGCCCTGTCCGCCGCGGTTCGCGTTTCTCCGAGGCTGATGTGCGCCGCCCCGACATCCGGGTCTTGCGGCCGCTGATTTCGCCCGCGGAGCCTGTTTATGCCGACATCCTCCTCTTCAGGCTCCAAACCATCTGGTTCGGGCTCAGCGGCGGCTTCGAGCGTCAACGCCATCCGCTCGGGCTTTCTCGATTATTTTGCCAAGGCGGGCCACGCCGTGAAGCCGTCGGCGCCGCTGGTGCCGCCCCAGGGCGACAACAGTCTTCTGTTCGTCAACGCCGGCATGGTGCCGTTCAAGAACATTTTCACCGGACTTGAGAAGCCCTTCGCGCCGCGCGCCGCTTCCTCGCAGAAATGCGTGCGCGCCGGAGGCAAGCACAATGACCTCGACAATGTCGGCTACACGGCGCGCCACCTCACTTTCTTCGAGATGCTCGGCAATTTCTCCTTCGGCGACTATTTCAAGGAGCAGGCGATCCAGCACGCCTGGACGCTGGTCACGCGCGATCTCGGCCTGGCCAAGGATAATCTGCTGGTCACGGTCTATCACACCGATGACGAGGCGGCGGGCTACTGGAAGAAGATCGCGGGCCTGCCCGATTCGAAGATCATCCGCATTCCGACCAACGACAATTTCTGGTCGATGGGCGACACCGGCCCGTGCGGCCCGTGCTCGGAAATCTTCATCGATCGCGGCGACCACATCTGGGGCGGACCGCCCGGCTCGCCTGAGCAGGACGGCGACCGGTTCCTGGAGTTCTGGAACCTGGTCTTCATGCAGTTCGATCAGGCAGCCGACGGTTCGCGCTCAGCGCTGCCCAAACCCTCCATCGACACCGGCATGGGGCTGGAGCGCATCTCCGCCATCATGCAGGGCGTCGACAGCGTCTTCGAGACCGATCTTTTCGTGAAGCTGATCGCGGCCGAGCAGGATCTCTACAAGACGAAAGCGACCGGCGATCAGGCTGCGTCCTTCCGCGTTATCGCCGATCATCTGCGCTCATCCTGCTTCCTGATGGCCGATGGCGTCTCGCCGGCCAATGAGGGACGAGGCTATGTCCTGCGCCGCATCATGCGCCGGGCCATGCGCCACGCCCACATCCTCGGCGCGCGTGAACCGTCGATGTATCGTCTTGTGCAGGCGTTGATCGAGGAGATGGGCGAGGCCTATCCCGAACTCGGCCGCGCCCAGGCGTCGATCGAAAGCGCTCTGCAGACCGAGGAAGCCAGCTTCCAGCGCACACTCGGCCGCGGCCTGCAGCTGCTCGAAGAAGCGACCACCGGGCTCGGCGCCGGCGGCCAGCTTGCGGGCGAGACCGCGTTCAAGCTCTACGACACGTTTGGCTTCCCGCTCGACCTGACCCAGGACGTGCTGCGCGCGCGCGGCCTGTCGGTCGACGAAGATGGGTTCAAGGCGGCAATGGAAGAACAGCGCACCCGCAGTCAGGAAAGCTGGAAGGGCGGGAGTGAGGGCGGGGCGAGCGAGGTCTGGTTTGCCGTACGCGATGCGTCAGGCGCCACCAATTTCCGCGGTTATGATCTTGAAGAAACCAGCGGCAAGCTGGTCGCGGCCCTGATCGGCGGCGTTCGTGCACCCCGCCTATCCAAGGGCGAGAAGGCTGAACTGGTCTTCGACAAAACACCCTTCTATGCCGAATCGGGCGGCCAGGCGGGCGATCATGGCGAGGTGATCTTTGCCGGCGGCGATCGCTTCCGGGTCGACGATGTGCAGAAGCGGGCCGGTGACGTCTTCGCTCATATCGGCGAGATGATCGCAGGCTCGGCCAAACCGGGCGACCTAGCCGAGTTGAAGATCGACCATGTGCGCCGTGCCAGGATCCGCGCCAACCATTCGGCGACGCATCTCCTGCATGCGGCATTGCGCAACCGACTCGGCAAACACGTGGCGCAGAAGGGTTCGCTGGTCGAGGAGGATTATTTCCGCTTCGATTTCTCGCACCCCGCGCCGCTGACGCGCGAGGACATCGAGGCGGCGGAAGCCGAAGTCAACGCGGTGATCCGCCAGAACGCGTCCGCTGAAATCCGCGAAATGGCGCCCGAAGCGGCGGTGAAAGCCGGCGCCCTGGCGCTGTTTGGCGAGAAGTACGGCGAGGTCGTGCGCGTGCTGCGGCTCGGCAATTCTCCGGTCGAGGCCGACAAACCGTATTCGGTTGAACTGTGCGGCGGCACCCATGTCGGGCGCACTGGCGACATTGCGCTCCTGGTCATCACGGGTGAAAGCGGCGTCTCGGCCGGCATCCGCCGGATCGAGGGGGCGACCGGAGCTGCGGCGATCGACTTCCTCAAGAAACGTGTCGCCGTGGCGCGCGACATCGCCGATCAGCTGAAATCGCCAATCCTCGACGCACCGGTACGCGTCGCGGCGCTTGTCGACCAGCGTCGCAAGCTGGAGCAGGACCTCGCCGATGCGCGGCGGAAGCTGGCGATGGGCGGAGGCGGCGGCCCGGCAGCCGGACCCGAAGACGTCAACGGCGTCAAATTCCTCGGCAAGGTCGCCGAGGGCGTCGCTGCGAAGGATCTGAAGTCGATGGTCGACGAGGCCAAGGCGGCGCTCGGCTCAGGCATTGCCGTGTTCGTCGCGGTGACCGACGGCAAGGCGGCCGTGGTGGTCGGGGTCACCGACGACCTCAAGGCGAGGTACAGCGCCGTCGACCTGGTAAAACTGGCGGCGATCACGCTGGGCGGCGCCGGCGGCGGCGGTCGGCCGGACATGGCCCAGGCCGGCGGACCGGACGGCGCGAAAGCCGCCGACGCCATTGCCGCCGTAAAGTCTAAGATCGCAGGCTAGTTCTTCTTCGCTCCGGCCGGCGGATCGTTGACCAGCGTCAGGTGGAGCAGGTCGACCACTTGCTGCGGCGTCTGCCCGGCCTCGCCAAGGTCAGCCACCACGGTTGGCTTGTCCGGCTTGATGTGCAGCCGCAGCGCGCCGCCCTTGTCGATGAATGCGGCGACCGACCGCATCATCTCGCGCTGGGTCGGTTGGGTCTTGCCCACCTCGTCGGCGGCGACATAGATGCCTGAGGATGCAAGCTGGCGCAGCGAGGCCGGCGTCGCATTCTTGACAACGCCAAGATTGGCCTGCTGATCTGGCGGCAGGAGGGCGGAGAGCTCGATCGCCAGCGCAAAGCCGTTCTCCAGCCCGCCCTTGTCGACAAGGTTCATGTCCGCGGACTTCACCAGGAATTTCTTCTTGAACAGCGCGCCGAGTTCATCCTGCTTGGCGGTGTCGAATCCGCCGGGGATGAGGTCAGACACGCTCTTGAAATCAGGCAGGGCGCCGTCGGCCTTGGCGTCGAAGGTGAAATAGTTATTGAGGCCAAAGGCGGTATCGACCTTCGTGTCGCCGGTCGCCGGGTTCCAGTCCCAGCCGAAATCCATGTCCATCGTCGGCTTGTCGAGCTTGTGGCGTTTCAGCGCCTCCATGATCTTCGGGTCGACATTGAAGGGCGTATCCGGGCTCGTCGATTTCACGACTTGCTCGAGGTAAGACATGAACCCGTCGATGTTATAGGCCATGCCCGCCAGCTTCATCCGCAGGTGGGTGGGGATCAGCCAGTAGAAGCCCGAACCGTCGAACTGGCCCGAGCCGACGGTGACAAGTTCGCGATCACCGATCGATTCCGACATCCCGTCATAGGTCCAGACGCCGAGGCTGAGCAGACTGGTTTCGGTGCGCGGCGGCATGACGCCCCGGGCGAAATAGCCGAGCAGCTTGTCGAGCTTGACGCCCGCAGCTGTTTCGCTGTTGAGGGCGATTGTCATTTTCATCGGAATTGTCGCAGCCGCCGGCGCTGGTGTCGCAGGGGTGACGCCGACGAGCGGGGTCGTGGAGGATGCCGTCGGCAATACCATCGACACGTTGCCCCTCAGGCCGCGCACCAGGACGAAATCAATGTCGCCGCCGCGCTGGCCGCGCGATCCGGCCTTGTCGATCGTAAGTGAGGAGGACGTGGGCGCGCCCTGCATCCAGAAGCTGAAGTCGACCTTCGAGTCATAATAAGCCATCGTGTCGAACGCGATCGCGCGGACGCCGGCAGCCGCCGCCTGCACCTCGGGAAGCGCCTCGGCCCAGGCGTTATCGGCGCCGAGCTGGATCGGTTTCAGCTCCCATGGACGCAGCACCAGGTCGTCGACCACCATGTGGCCAAACCCGAAATTGTACGCTCCGGTCTTGAAATCGAGATTGCCGACGGCGCCGCCGGATGCACCGGCAATGTCGGTGATCGACTTGGTGTAGGCGGCCATGAACGGCGCCATCATCGCCTCGAGACCGTGCAACGTCACGCCCTCCGCCTCGACGTGGCGGGCCAGCGGCGCGGTCTCACCGAGGCGCTGGCCGGCAAAGCGGGCGCGCAGGAGATCGACGTCGAGGCCCCACAGGCGAAGCGTGTCGACATGCACCAATGGATCGCTCGCCCCGGCCTGGGAGAGCTTCGCGCCGGTCAGCACGGTTGCGCCGCTCGCCTTGTCGAAGTCGAGCTTGTCCCAGGTGAAGGTGAGAGACTTGGGCAGGGCGGCGGCGAGCGCGGCGATGTCGGCGGGGCCTTTGGCGCTCGCCTTGAAATGGGCGGTGCGCAGCTTGTCGATGCGCTGCTCAAACGCCTTGGCGTCGGTTTTTACGGGCTGGCGGGCCCCTGAGACGGGGGGGCTGCAAGCGGCAAGCGCCGCGCCCAACGCCAGAGCCGCCAGGATGATCCGGAATGCGCGCATGAAAGCCCCCGAGACTGCCGCCAAAGCCGCCTTAGGGGCGAGACATACCGGCGGCCGGGCATTTGGGCAAACGCGGGGGGGTATAGACCGGGAAGGCGGCGGTCAGGCCAGCCTAGAGCATCCGGCCGTCGTCGAAATAGATCTGGCGTCCGCCTGCCTGGGCGATCCGGCGCAGCTCGACGGGGGAGAGGCCCCGCAGATTGTAGATGAACAGGAGGGCGTGCGCGTCGTTGGCGGCGGCGGCGGCCGATTCGAGGTCGGCGGCGGAGAATTCGGCGGCGTTGATGCGGGTCCTGCCCGTGGTCAGCAGCGCCTTGGTGCACTCTTGAAGCGACATACGCCCGTAACTCCCAACTCGTCCCGGTCTGTCTCCCTCAATGTGGGGGGCGACCGGTTACTTATTTGGCAACGGGTCATGGTTCGCGCGCGTTCGGAATGAGGCGAAATCGCGCGGTTCGATTAAGCTTCAGTCAGGTAGATGAAGGCCTGTTCAGACTGGAGTTTTTGGTCCGTTGAGGTGTTGCGGAGAGGCCACGTTGCCGTCGTCGAAACAGCGCCTCGGCGCTCTATCCCCGACGGCCGGGTCAGGTTGGGACACCGTTGGCTGGAACCAGCCACTGATCGATGCTCACAGTCTCGGACCTCGGGCTTAAGCAAATGAAACGCCTCAACGGCCTGACGCGTCCGAATGATGCACTCTTCACCACCCTCGCTCCTGTTTCAGCCGCTTCTCAGGGGCCAAGACCAGGACCATCGCTGGCGCCGGCGGAGTAGGGCCGCCTCGCCCGTCAGTCGTCGCTGTCCGAAAGTTGCATCATCGCTAGGTACATGTGCTTTTCGACTGCCTTGAGGCTAACGCCGAGCCGCCGGGCGATCTGCGGATAGGTGAGCTCGTCGATACGGTGCAGAAGGAATACTTCGCGGCGCCGCGGCGGCATAGTGTCGATGGTCGCCATCACGCGCTTCAGGCGCTGTACTCCCATCAACGTTCGTTCTGGATCTGCAGCGGCATCCATCCGGCCTTCGCCGGCCTGTTCTGCCAAATGCGTCACTCGCGTTGCGCGCCGGCGGCGCCGGTCGATTGTGACGCAGCGGACAATCCGCGACAGCAGGTGGTCAAGCTTGCGCACGTCCTGCGACTGGGATGTCTCAACAATTTTGAGGAACGCGTCTTGGGCGATATCTTCGACGTCCTGACCGCCACCCCTTCGCGCAATTCCACGCAGACGCTGTCCGCGCTCAGCAAAGGCGCGTTCCAAGTCTTGTACATTCGAGGCTTTCTTTGAGGTCATCTCAGAAGCCTTCCAAGCAAGGCCCGAGCAATCGTGCGGCCCGCTCCTCCCTCGCTGCCTTCCATTCGCCTACCACTAACTTCCGGTTGATCGAGGTGAGCATGCAGGCTCCGTCGGTTTGCTCCGGTGTAGGTCTATCGTGCAGGAATACGGAATAAATGTCTACGCGAAAACTGCGTACTGCGGCTTGGCCGGTTTTACTTGTTGGGCCCCAGAGCCTGACCACTCAGCAATCTGGATTGATGCTCAGACCTGCGAGTTTTG
>JANMWT010000050.1:0-4761 GCA_031394145.1 Alphaproteobacteria bacterium
GCCCGGTTTGTCGAAGTGCTGGTCGGGAACCATCGGGTCGTACCAGAAGAGCACCTGTTTCTCGCCGATTGCGGCCATGGCGGATTTCGCCGCCGGGGCGCGGCCAGCGAGACAAACACCCCCGAGAACGCCGACGCCAAGCAGACCGATGGCGGCCACGGCGAGCCCGAGCATGCGGAGTGTTGTGCGGCTTGGCTTATTCATGGCCGGCGACCTCGTATTCGAGCGACAGAACAGAGTTGAGAACCGCGAGGCGGTGCTCGAGGTCGAGGCGATCGAGTTGGACTTCCTTGACGGCGATGCGCGCCTCGATCGCCGACCCCAACGGCGTTGTGCCGGCCTGGTGGGCGGCGGCGACGACCGCCTCGCGCTGGCGGGCCAGCGGCAGCATCACAGTATCAGCGCGGTTGAGGCGATCGGTCAGCGCCGTTCGTGTCGCAAGACGCGCTTCCAGCATCGCGGTGTGTTCGCGCAGCATGGCGTCGCGATCGGCGCGGGCGCGGGCGATGTCGGCGCGGCGCGCATCGATGGTTGGCGACTGCCGGGTCGACTGGAAGAGCGGCAAGTTAAACTTCAGTCCCAGCGAAACCATGTCGCCGAAGACCGGATCGCGCTTCTCGTACATCAGTTGCCATCCCCAATCGGGGTGCGTGTCGGCGCGCGCGAGATCGAGGCCCGCCTTGGCCTGCTGGATCTCGGCCGCCGAGGTTGCGAAATCGAGATGATGGTCAAGGTGGGCGCGCAGGTGATCGACGTCGAGCACGAACGTCGGTGCATCCTGCCCCGGCGCATCGCCGCCGAGGGGCCCGACCCACCGTTCGAGGTCAGCGTCGGCTGCAGCTTTCATCGCCCTCGTCTCGGACAGTCGGTCAGCAATCTTGGCCGCTTCGAGACGCGCCTGGAGCGCCGCGCCAGGCGCCGCCGAGGCGGTCCCGACCGCGGCGGTGGAAGCCTCGCTAAGCTGGGCGTAGTCGGCATTGATCGCGTCGAGCGCCACGATCTGCTTGGCGGCAAAATAGCTGTCAAGCCAGGCGCGTGAAGCCCCAAGACGCGCTTCTAGGCGCGCAAGGTCGAGCACAGCGCCGGCGCTGGCGGCCTGGGCGGTCGCCAGCGCGGTCCGCGCGTCCCGCTTGGGCTTGCTCGGCACATCCTGCATCACGCCGACGCTGAGCATGGTCATCTCGTCGCGATTAAGCCGGTAGCGGTCAGGCCCGCTGATCGGCGCGTTGTCGAGCCCAACCGCGAGTTGAGGATCGGGCAGCTGCCCCGCCGGCCTGACAGAGAACCGCGCCGCGTCGAGCGCATGGCCCTTAGCCGCGACGCTCGGTGCATTGGCTCCGGCGCGAGCAAGGGCCTCGGCATAGGACAAGGGATCAGCGAGCGCCGCGGGGACAAGCCCGACGACGCATAGAAGCAGCAGTGCGCGACGCATGGTTCGACTCCGGCGTGGTCTTATGGAAAACGGCCGCGCGCCCGTTCAGGCGCGACGGCATCCCAACAAGATCAAGCCGCGCGAGGCGGTCGCCAGAATGAGAAGTGGGGTGAAGGCCTATGCGATGGCTCGGCAATCACCGGGCCGTTGTCCCGAACCATCGGCAGGACAAACTTTGTCTCATGCAGGAAAGGCGTCATTGCCGGAATGGTGCGGCAGGCCTGGCCCAACTTGCAGGTCTGGGACTTGCCGCTCTTGTCGGGCGATTTGTGCTGGTGTTCGCCCATCGGCGGGCAGCAGTCATGCATCGCCGAGGAAGTCTTCAGGAATGGGCAGTCCCTCGACGCCATAGCATTCGCAACGCCGCCGAAGGCAAGCGAGAATGCGACAAACAAGGCGACAAGAATACGGCCCATTGGGCCTATAGCTGCTCTGTCTGGCCCTGCCCGTCAACGCCCACACGAAGGCTTGAAGAGATCAGGCGATCCGCACGCTACATCGTTAACATCGATTATCTCGCTACTCGCGAAGCTTCGCACCCGGATGCCGCCGGTAATGGTAAATGATCGCCGGCGCCCCGTTTTGCAGTTCCCCGGCGCTTGGCGTCTCCCGTGCCGACTGCGCTGATGCTTCATCGACGGGGGGCCGCGCGTGTCTCTTTCGAGTCCCGGCGCAGGACCTTGCCGGAGTTTGATTGCAATGAGCTCATCGACAACCTAGGCGCCTGAACGGCCATTCTTGCACCGCCCCGCAGCATCAATTGCAGGTCGAGCCAGGCTACTCAGCCGCGCAGGTTAAGGGAGATATCGAAAAAGGCGAAGCGGACAAGGCCACGGCAACGCTCGGCGTGCTCGGCGTGCTCGGCGCGACCGTTCGCGCGCTCTCCGTGCAACGCTGATGTCGAGCCAGTGCCGGCGGCCTTCGCCGTTCTACCGACCGGTCGCGCGGATCACCAGCGATCCTATCTAGTCGAGGACATCGACGCCGGGCGCTCCAGTTTGGAGACGTCCGACAACCGCTGAGGCGAGGAAGCCTTGATCCACCGCCATGCGTAGAATCGCCGGCGCCGCTTCCGGCGCAACGGCGATCAGGAGGCCGCCGCTGGTTTGCGGATCGCAGAGAAGATCGCGGCGCCAGTCGGCAAAACCCTGCGGCAAACTCACCGCTTCACCATAGCTCGCCCAGTTCCGAGTCGCGGCGCCCGTTCGCACCCCATCGCGGGCAAGACGCTCGACGCCTGGAAGGAGCGGCATCACGCCAGTGCAAATCTCCGCGCGCAACCCGGCTCCGCGCGCCATTTCGAGCACATGCCCCAGCAAACCGAAACCGGTGACGTCGGTCAGCGCATGAACGCCGGCCGCTTGGCCGAGATGCTTGCCCAGCGTGTTGAGCTGAGTGGTCGAGGCGATCAACGCAGCGTATCCATCATCCTCGAGCCGATCCTGCTTCAAGGCAGCGCTGTAAACGCCGACACCCAGCGATTTGGTCAGAATGAGCACATCGCCCGCCCGGCCCGTACGGTTGGTCAAGAGCCGGTCCGGATGAACCAGGCCCAGCGCGACGAGGCCGTAGATCGGCTCCCGGCTGTCGATGGAGTGTCCACCCGCCACCGGGACGCCTGCTGCTGCGCAGACAGAGGCGCCACCGACGAGGATCTGCCGGATCATCTCTACCGGCATCGCGTCCACCGGCATCCCGACAATGGCGAGCGCCAGGATGGGCACAGCGCCCATGGCGTAGACATCCGATAGCGCATTGGTTGCGGCTATGCGTCCAAACTCGAAAGGGTCATCGACCACCGGCATGAAAAAATCCGTGGTTGCAACGAGGGCCTGCTCGTCGTTGAGGCGCCAGACGGCCGCATCATCCGATGTCTCTGTCCCCACCAGCAGATTTGAGAATGACGCAGCGGCGGGCATTGTCGCCAGGATGTCGCGCAGCACGGAAGGCGAAAGCTTGCAGCCGCAGCCGCCACCGTGCGCCAGGGATGTCAGGCGGACATTTTCCAACGCGAGGGCCTCCGGCTTGATAGATGGGATGTGTCTGGTAGCAGGACGACTGCAGGACCGACAGAGCCCCGGACCCCAAAGGACAGAATGCCCGGAACGCTGCGATGACCAATCCAGAAATCACCGACGCGGTCGATCGGGTAACGCTGTCGCGGTTCGACATGGTCATCGACGTCCGCAGCCCAGGGGAGTTTGCCGAGGACCATGTGCCTGGCGCGGTCAACCTGCCGGTTCTCGACAACCAAGAGCGAGCAGTTGTCGGGACAATCTATGTACGGGAGTCCCGTTTTCGGGCCCGGCGCATAGGCGCCGCGCTGGTCGCCCGGAATGTCGCCCGTCACATTGAGACCACGCTTGCCGATCAGCCCAGCAGTTTCAAACCGTTGATTTATTGCTGGCGCGGCGGACAGCGGTCGAACGCCATGGCGACGATCCTGGCGCAGGTCGGCTGGCGAACTGCCATTCTGCATGGCGGCTACAAGACGTACCGCCGGCATACCCAGGCGCGGCTCTACGCCTGCGATATGCCCCTCAAGCTCGCCCTCCTGGACGGCGGCACCGGTTGCGGCAAGACAGAGCTTCTGAGACATGCCGCACAAGCCGGTGTGCAGGTTATCGATCTGGAGGCGCTAGCCTGCCATAGGGGCTCGCTCTTTGGCGGCTTGGCAGGGCAGCCTCAACCCAGTCAGAAGCTGTTCGAATCCAGCCTGCTTCACGAACTGGATCAGCTTGACCTCGACCGGCCCGTTCTGGTGGAAGCTGAATCGAGCAAGATCGGGGATCGCGTCATCCCACCTGCCCTGTGGCGCGCCATGGAAGGAGCGCCAAGGATCGAACTCACGGCGCCTTCCCGCGCGCGTGCAGCCTTTCTGGTCGAAGCCTACGCAGACATCATTCGCAACCGTTCAGTGCTCGATGCAGCCCTCACCCGACTTCAAGTCTACCCCGGCCGAAAGAGGCTACAGGGCTGGAGCGAGCTGGCGGACGCCGGAGATTTTGTCGCCCTGGCGCAGCAGGTCATCGAACTCCACTACGATCCCGCCTACAGCCGCTCCAACCGTGCGGATCAGCGAGCTAAACTCGGGACGATCGAACTTCGATTGATCGACGAACCAGCGCATGCCGTGGCTGCTCTGGAAATCGCGGGCCTCTTGAAAGCAGAGTTTGGCAGACTGTGACCGCGCACCCGATCAAAACCAGCGTCCGTGTCTGAGAGCACCGGTCGACGGGACGACAACAGGAACGCAGTTTCGCGTCACACCAACTGTATGCTCCAACCCCATAGGTCGCTCCGAAGCGCGCGATGGACATGCTCCCAAG
>JANMWT010000068.1:0-5154 GCA_031394145.1 Alphaproteobacteria bacterium
CGACAGCAGCATGCCCATGGTGAGGAAGCCGGGCAGGCCAGCGACGAAGCTGTCGGGCTGCCGGAAATTCTCGAGCAGGGTGCGCGACAAGGCGTAGCCGAGGAGGAATATGCCGGCGGTAAGGCCCGGCCGTTTCAGGCTGCCGAAGCGCCAGACTGCAATCGCCAGAACCAGAAACAGGAGTAGTCCTTCAAGGCCCGATTCGTAGAGCTGGCTTGGATGGACCAGCTTTTCATCGCCGATGAAATGCCAGGTTTGGGTCTCCCAATTGAACGTCGGAAACTTCATCGCCCACGGCACATTGGTTTCGCGCCCGTAGAGTTCGCCGTTGATGAAGTTGGCGATGCGGACGAGGAAGATCCCGATGGGCGCCGCGGCACAGGCGACATCGCCAAGGCTGAGCAGCGGGATCTTGCGCGACCAACAGGTATAGAGCACCGCCAGGGTCGCCCCGATCAGGCCGCCGTGGAAGGACATGCCGCCTTCCCACATGCGGAAGATGAAGGTCGGATCACTGGTCAGTTTCTCGGGTTCGAAGGGCAGGGTGTAAAAGAGGATGTAGCCAATCCGGCCGCCCAGCAGAATGCCGATCATCACCCAGAAGGCGAAGTCATCGATATCCAGACGGCTGACGGGGGGCTTCTCGACGCCCCAAAGCTTCGGCCGGGTGACAATCCGGACAGTATACCACCACCCCAGCAGCAGGCCGGCGATATAGCCCAAGGCATACCAGCGGATGGGAAATGGCCCAAAACTCAGCGGCCCAAGCGAGAAATGGGGCAGCGGGATGGTGAAAGCGGCCGGATTTATCTGGGGAAATGGAATTTCGACGAGCATGGCCGACTCATACCCCACTTTGAAGTTGGCCCGCCAGCGGGCCATATAGGCGAGGATAGATACCGGGCTCCCGGGCGCGGGGCCACTCCGGAGGCGCAGATGCAGACCCGAAATCCGTTCATCGACGACTTCTCCAAGATGTTCAGTGGGGCGGCGGGCGCCGCCCAGGCGGCCGGTGAGGAGTTCCGCGCCCTGATCCGCTCGCAGACGGAGCGTTTTGTCGCCGACATGGACCTCGCCAAGCGCGACGAGGTCGAGGCGCTGAAAACCCTCGCTCGCAACGCACTGGAGAAGGTCGAGGCGCTGGAACAGCGGGTGGCCGAGCTTGAAGGCCGCCCTTCAGCCGGCGCGTCAACCAAGGCGTCGCCTGCCGATTCTTAGGAAACCCTTACCGCGCTTAACCATTGTCCCATTGTAGCGCTTGCCTGCGACCGATAGCCTTTAGCAAGCAGGCGCCCCTTGTCCTGATTCTGGGGACGTGATCTCGGAGCACCATGACGATGCTCGACACTCAACCTTCCGAAGTTCCCGAGCGCGCGCTCGACGTGGTGGAGCAGACGCTGCTGGCCGCCGACTGGGCGTGTGAGCGCTCGGAGGAAGGCGCAATTCATTGCGCGGCGATGACGCGCTGGGGCGAATGCGGCGGGCTGTTCGCCTGGCGTAACGAACCTCCGTCGCTGCATTTTTCGCTGACCGTCGATGTGCGCTCGCAACAGGGTCGCAAACCGGCAATCTACGATCTGGTCTGCCGGATCAACGAGCGGCTGTGGCTCGGCCATTTTGATTACTGGGCCGATGAGGGCGTCGCCGTGTTTCGTCACACCATCCCAATGCTCGACCGGGTTGCGCCAGAGCCCGGCGAGATTGCAGCGGTGATCGCCGCAGCGCTCGACGCGGCTGATCAATTCCTGCCGGCCTTCAATTTCGTCGTTTGGGCCGGCAAGTCTCCAGCCGAAGCGCTCGAAGCCGCCATGTTCGAGACCGTCGGCGAGGCTTGAGGCCATGCCGTCCGCAACGGGTGCTGGAAAAAGGGCGGTGCTGATCGGCGCCGGCCGGATGGGCGCCGCCATGGCGACGGGGTGGTTGCGTGACTTGGCTGCAGCCGGCCTCTGTGAGCTCGACATCGTCGAACCCTCGCCCACGGACGAGATCCGCGCGCTCGCGACCGAGCAAGTCCACCTCAACGCCGCTCCCTTGCCGGTCGATATCCTGGTGCTGGCGGTGAAGCCGCAGGCATTCGGCAAAGTTGCACCGATTGCCGCGGCCTGGGCGGGCCCGGACACGCTGATTGTCTCGATCATGGCCGGCGTCACCCTGGCGCGCATCGGCGATGCCCTTAAGGCCGCGAAGATCGCACGGGCGATGCCCAATACGCCGGGCGCGATCGGTATGGGCGTCACGGGCTATTGCCTGTCGTCGGCTTGCGGCGAGGCCGAGAGCCGGACGACCGCGCGTCTCCTCGACCCCCTCGGCCTGGTGATCGGGCCGCTCGAAGAATCGCAAATGGACGCGGTGACGGCGGTGTCGGGTTCAGGGCCGGCCTATGTCTTCCTGCTCGCCGAGGCGCTGGCCGCCGCCGGACGCGCCGCGGGCCTCGGGGACGCCACCGCGGCGGCGCTGGCGCGCGAGACCGTGGTTGGCGCTGGCGCCTTGCTCGGACAAAGCGCCGATGCTCCCGGCGACCTGCGCAAGGCGGTCACCTCCCCCGGCGGCACGACGGCCGCGGCGCTGGACGTGCTGATGGCGCCCGGCGGCTTGCCGGAGCTGATGAAACGCGCGGTTGCGGCCGCAGCCAAACGCGGCGCTGAGCTGTCGAAGGAAGCCTAAGCGGGCCTACTCGCGCTCGCGGTCCCTGGTCGGCGCTGCGCCGAAGGGGAGGCGCAAGGTCGCCTTCAGGCCGCCCATCTCGGATCGGCCGAGGACGACATCTCCACCATGCGCCCGCGCCGTATCGCGAGCGATGGTGAGGCCGAGGCCGACGCCCGAGACATTCTGGTTGCGCGATGCATCAAGCCGACTGAATGGGCGAAAGGCGTCTTCATACTGGGCCTGGAGAAGGCCCGGCCCATTGTCCTCGACCGTGACGATCGCCGAACCGGCTTCGGCGGCGACCGTCACCCGAACCGTGCCGCCATAGTCGGCCGCATTGTTGGCGAGGTTGGAGATAGCGCGCTTCATCGCCAGCGGGCGCAGCCGCATGGGCACGATCGGCGGGGCGTGGATCTCGAGGCGGGTCCGCTCGGCAAGATGTCCGACCGCGTCCCTCACCAGTGCAGAGATATCAATCTCGACAGGCTGTTCGCCTTCCTCGCCGCGCGCGAAGGCGAGATAGCCGTCGAGCATCTGCTCCATTTCGGCGATGTCGGCCTTGGCGGCGGTCGTGTCGGCGCCCTTGGGCAGCAAGGCGAGTTCGAGTTTGAGGCGGGTCAGCGGCGTGCGCAGGTCGTGGCTGACGCCCGCTAGCATAGCGGTGCGCTGGTCAGCGTAGCGGCGGATGCGATTGCGCATCCGAATGACCGAACGGGCCGCCTGGCGCACTTCACTGGCGCCCGAAGGCTTGAAGTTCCCGACATCCTCGCCACGGCCATAGGCGTCAGCTGCATGCGCCAACTCGATCATCGAACGCACCTGATTGCGCAAGAAGGCATAGGAGGTCGCAAGCAGGAGGATGCTGAAGCCGATCGACCAGACGATGAAGATATGGGCGGTGATCACCACGGCGCGCTTGCGGTCGAAGCGAGCGTCGAGCTGGCCATCGGGCAAGAGCACGCTGAGTTTGACGATGTCGCCAGGTTGTTCGGCGTAGGCGAAGGGTTGCCTGATATGGACCTGCAGCTCCTCCTGCAGCTCGCCGCAGCATTTTTGACCGGGCGGCGGGGTGAGCTTGGTTTGTCCCGGCATGAATGCGACTGTCATCAGGCCGGCGTCATTGAGGTCCTTCGCCATGGCGTCGAAATTTTGGCCGGACGCGCGTTCGGCGATCACCATCGCCACTTCCTGCGCCACGGCGCGCGCCAATTTGGTGTTCACCTGCTGCACGTGGACGTTGAAAAAGAACAGCGTCATGGCGATGACGAAGATGATCATCGGCACGATCAGGATCAGGATGTGACGGGCCTGGTAGCCGCGCGGGGTGTAGTCGCGCAGGCGCATTCTCAGTCTCCGGCCAGACGGTAGCCGACGCCACGCACCGTCTGCAGATGAACAGGCTCACGCGGGTCGCGTTCGATTTTGCGGCGCAGGCGCGTCACCTGGACATCGACCGACCGCTCGACGCCTGCCGACGTCAACCTCGCCAATTCATGGCGCGAGACTGGCGCTCCGCTGCGCCCCGCCAAGATCTTGAGGAGCTGGGTCTCGCTCTCGGTGAGACGCACCATCCGCCCATCCTTGCGAAGCTCGCCCTTTGCGACATGGAAGATCATCCCCGACAGCCGCACCTCTTCGGCGGGCGCCTCAGGCGTCGCCCGACGCAGGATGGCGCCGATCCGCAGCGCCAGTTCTTCAGGCTCGAAAGGCTTGGGTAGATAATCGTCTGCGCCTCGTTTCAAGCCATTGATCCGGTCGCTCGGCTCGCCGCGCGCAGTGAGCAGGATCACCGGGGCGTCGCTGGTCTCGCGAATGCCGCTCAGCAGCGACAGGCCGTCCTCACCTGGCATCATCACGTCGAGGATGATCAGGTCGAATGCCATGCTCTGCAGGAAGCGCCGCGCTGACGCGGCGTCGCGCGCCGTCGTCACGTCATAGCCTTCACGTGTGAGATAGCGCTTCAGCAGATCGCGCAGCCGGTCATCATCGTCGACCGCCAGAAGGTGAGCAACATGGCTGTTCATGGTGAAGGCCTCATCGCTCGCCCCTTTGCGAGAGTTCGGACAATACCCGTCGTGCTCCCGTTACAGCATCCGGGCCAGCAGAAAGAAAGGCGAGGCGGAGCGCTTCGCGCCGGCGTTCAGTTGCACGCCTGGCGAACGTCAGGCCCTCGGGTGTCAGGGTGACAAGGCGGCGACGGCGATCCTGCGGGCTGGTCTGGCGGGCGAGCATGCCGCTGGCCTCGAGCGTATTGAGGTTCCGGGCCATCGATTGCTTGGGCGCATCGAGCCGGTTGCGCAATTCGGTGACATCGATTGGTCCGCGGTCATGGATTTCCAGCAGGATATCCAGCTCCGGGCCCGACAGACCGAGCGGTCCGCCGGCCGGATCGGCGAGCTGGTTGAGCCGGCGCGCCGCCGCCCGGATCAGCGCCGCGCCCTGATCGAGATCCTGATCGCGCAGGTACAATCGGCCGTCGGCGGACGCCGCGGGCGAGGATGCGGACTG
>JANMWT010000076.1:0-3579 GCA_031394145.1 Alphaproteobacteria bacterium
CGCCGGCGACCGCCACGGCGAGCGCCGCGGAGGCAATGAGCGGTCCGCGACCGATGCCGCGCTTCTCCTTCGCAGCAGCCTGGGTGACCAGCGGAACCCGCCGGCCCTGCATCGCGGCGCGGCGGACTTCGGCGATGTAGCTGGCGCTGTGCAGGTCGCCGGGCTGATCAGCTGGAAGGTCAGCCGTGAATTCTTCCTCGGCGGCGGTCGGGGCGAGAACCATGTCGTCGGTCTCGAGCAGGTCGTCGATATGTTCGGCTGGCGCAGCGCTGGCGGCGTCTGGCGCGGCGATTGCCGGGAAGGCCGACCCGGCGGCTGGCGCGCCAGGGGGGTCAACAAACAGATGCGCATCGGGCGTGCGGTCGAAGGGTGGCGGCTCGACGCCGACAATGTCGTCGGTCTCTGCTTCGCGCGCCGTTTCGGTCAGTGCAGCGGGTGCGATCAGGCCGGCGGCGACGGCCGGATCGTCATCTAGGTCGCCGCCCAGATCCTCGATCGGGTCGTCGACAAAGGCGTAGTCGTCCGGCAAGTCCGGAATGGCGGCTTCGATCGAGCGGTCGGGGGCCTTGCCCATCTGCACACCGTCCTCGATCGCCGCAAGGCGACGAGCGATCGATGAGACGGTCTTGTGGACGGGATTGAGGGCGGTTGCCGACTGGTCGCCGATCTCGTCCATCCGGCGGGTGACATCGGCGAGCGCATCGGTCAGCCGGCTCTCGTGTTTGCGGCCGCTGTCCGCGAGGCGCGTCTCCAGCATGCGCAGCGATTCAATGTGCTGGTTCTGCAGGCGTTCGGCGGCGCGGGCGACTTGTTCGCCAATCTGGCCGATCGCCTCGGCGCTGCGACGCTCGCTTTCGCGGACCCGCTCGTCGAACGACTGGGCGAAGCGGTTGAACTCTTCGGCCGTAAGGTCCGAGCGAGCGTTGTCGTCGAGCTTCGCATTGAGGCGCTGGACGCTTTCGTCGTGGCGGCGCTGCAGACGTTCGGCCATGACGCCGACCTGCTCGCCAACAGCGTCGATGGCCGCGGCGCTGCGCCGTTCGCTGCCCTGGATGCGCTCGTCGAGCAGGGTGGGGATGCGTGCGAGATCGCCTGACAGGCGTTCGAGGGCGCCAGCGGAGGATTTGGCTGCGGCTTCGGTGTTGGCAAGGCGCGTGTCGATGGTGTCGGCGAGCCGCAGCATCTCGCGTCGGACGTCCTCGATCGATCGATCCTCCGGGCGCCCTTCGACGGCGCGCAGACGCTCATCGACGGCCCGAGACATGCGGTCGACCTGATCGCTGATCGTCTCGACGGCGCCCGCCTGGCGCGCTTCGGCGTCTTGCAGACGCTGCTGTAGCTCTCGGATGGTGCGCTCGAGGCGCTCGACTTTTTCGGGCTGGTTTGAACGGATCGCTTCCTCGACCTTGCGTTCGACATCGGCGCGCACCGCATGGATGGGACGCGCCAGGTCGGCCGCCAGAGTTTCAAGGCGCTCTTGGAACAGCGACTTGATCTCTTCGACATCGCCTGCAACCGGCAGTTTCGAGAGGCGGTCGTCAAGGTTGGTGACGGTCCGCTCGAGCGTCGTGATCGAAGCGCCTGAGGAGCGTTCAGCCTGGCTGATGCGCTGGGTAATGCGGTTGACCGCCTCGCCCAGCTGGTTGATGGCGTCGCGGGTTTTTTCGTCGATGCCGTCGACGCGGTCGAGCAGCTCTTTCGACATGGCGCGCGAGCGTTGCGCGCTGGTCTCGAGCGCGCGCTCCATGCGCCAGGTGGTGTCGGTTACGGCTCGCTCGGCCTTGTTTTCGAACAGCTCAAAGCGCGACGCGGTGTCGGTGATGCGGCCAAGGGCGCCTTCCATGCGGCGTTCGGCAGCCTGCACTTGCTGCTCGATCTGCTCGATCCGGCCAGTGATGCCGACAGAGTTCGTTCGCAGCGCGTCGCCGACGACCGTATCGAGATTGCGGGCGACATGATCGACGCGTTCGGAAACCCGGCTGACCTTCTTGTCGAAGAGGTCGTGGAACTCGGCCTGCTCGCGGGCGGTGGCGGCGTCGCGCTCAGTGACACTTTCAGCGAGGCGAGCGAGGGACGCTTCGAGCGCCTTGAGGGCGCTGACCGTCTGAGTGCTGTGGCCGCCACCCGCTTCGACCGTATCGATCCGGGCGCGCAGAGCCGACTGCGTCGCCTCGATGTCGGTCATCGCCCGGGAAACGCGCTCCAAGCCGGCAAGCTGGGCCCGGTTGCTGATGTCGAGCTTGCCCATAACGCCAAGAATCGACTTGTCGACGCCGGCGATGGTGCGGGCCGATCGGGCCTGGGACGTCTCGATGCGCTGGGCGAGAAGGTCGATTTCGGCCGACATCCTGCGCATTTCGTCGGGCGCAGCGTCGCTGGCGTGGAAGTCCGCCACCTCGACGCCATCGACGCGGATGGGCTCCTCCTCGAGGAGCAGGGAATTGAGATACTGACCGAGTGTGACGCCCCGTTGCTGGGCCTGCTCACGCGCAGCCGACCGGGCGCGGGGGTCGATGCCCTTGATGCTCCAAGGTCCCTGCGTCATTAGCCGCCAGCCGCTCCGAATCGGATCGCGACGAGGCTGTCGCAATCCTTCGCCCACTGCCAGTTGGGGATGGGCCGGTTAACGGGCCATTAAGCGTTAATTTTCTCCAGCCGGCGGGGGATAGGGATGAATTGACCTCGGGGTCAGGTGACGTTACGAATTACTCAGCGTTAATAGACGCAGCGTCGCCTCGAGACGACGCAATACAAAAAGACTGCTCATGGGAGGAACAGAGAATGAAGACCTACACGATCAGCGAGCTAGCGCGCGAATTCGAGGTGACCCCTCGGGCGCTGAGGTTCTACGAAGACAAGGATTTGCTTCACCCGACCCGCGACGGGTTGAACCGCGTCTATTCTACGCGCGATCGAGCAAGACTGAAGCTCATCCTGCAGGGTAAAAGCGTCGGCTTCTCCCTCTCTGACATTCGGGAGATCCTGGATCTTTATACTCTGGAAGGTCACCGCGCCCAGCTCAAGCTCTCGGTCAAGAAGTCCCGCGATCAAGTCCGCAATCTCGAGAAACAGCGCAACGATCTCGAAGAGGCGCTGGAGACCCTGCGTAAGGGGATCAAATGGTCCGAGGAGAAACTTGCCGAGATGGGACCGGGCGCCGAGGTCGAACAATCAGCCCGCGCTTACGAAAAAGTGGCGCGGGCAGGTCTCGACGGCGATGCCGCGCATTCTTGATCTAGCCTGATCTGGCCTGATCTGGCCTGATCTGGCCTGACCTGCCTCGGGCCTGATTTTGCGTTTCGCAACCCGCGAAACGATCTCAGTTTTGTGTTGCGTCCGGGCGCGGAATGGATGTTCCTGCGCCCGGCTGCATTTGCCCCTTAGCACGTGCGTTGGAGGGTTGAGGACAAGATGCCCCGATACAAGGCGCCGCTCCGCGACATCCATTTCCTGCTGAACGACGTCCTCAAGATCGACGCCTATTCCAACCTCCCCGGGTTCGCCGACGCACCACAGGATGTGGTCGAGGCGATCCTCGATGGCGGCTCGAAGTTTGCGACGGAGGTGCTGCAGCCGCTC
>JANMWT010000090.1:0-7094 GCA_031394145.1 Alphaproteobacteria bacterium
GGCCAGGAGCCGATGGCGAGGAAGCTTCCGACCACGGGCAGGCTTGCGGGGTTGAACGGCAGCAATCCGAAGAGGTTAAACAGATTGGTCGGGTCGGGTGCCGACATGTCTGTGATCCAGCCATAGAACGGCGTGTGGCGCATCTCCAGCGTCACTGACAGCGTGTGGAACAGGGAATAGAACACGAAGACCTGCGGCAGCATCGGCAGGCAGCCGGCGACGGGGTTCACCTTCTCGCGCTGCATGACTTTCAGCTTCTCTTGTTGAAGGCGTTGCGGGTCGGCGGCAAAGCGCTTCTGAAGCGCATCCAGCTCCGGCTGCATTTTCCGCATCCGGGCGGTGGTCTTGTACATGTTGAACTGGACAGGGAAGAACACCGTCTTCACCACCACGGTCAGCGCCAGGATCGCAAGACCGAAGGAACCGAACCAGCCCTGAAACATCTGCAGCAGGAAGAAGAAGGGCTTGGTGATGAACCACATCCAGCTCCAGTCGACGGCGTCGACGAAGCCCGGAATGTTGTCCTGCTTTTGGTAACGCTCGAGCACCGCAACGCGTTTGGCGCCGGCGAAGACTTCCGTGGTGTTCGAATAGGACTGACCGGGTGCAATGGCATGGGCCGAGCCTTCGAAGCCGGCGAGGAACGTCTGGCTTGCGACATCCTGCGAGGCGCGCATGGTCACCGTTTCGCCCTGCTGGGGTACCGTCGCGGCCATCCAGTATTTGGTGGTAAGGCCGATCCAGCCCTTGTTCACCTCAGCCAGCAGCGTCTTGCCCTTAGAGAGGTTGGCGTAATTCTTGGCCTGGTTGGTCTTTTCGCCGAACGCGCCGATGGCGCCGCGCATCGCCTGGCTCTCGGCGCGATCCGCCTTGAGGAGTTCGGGCAGACTATGCTGGCGGATCGCCGCGACGGTGTGAATGTTGATCGGCGCCGAGCCGGTATTGTTCACCGTGTCGACGACCTTGAACATGTAGTCGCCATCGATCGAGATCGTTCGATCGATGCGCGCGCCGGTTCCGGTCCAGGTCAGGCGAAGCGGGTTGTCCGGTGACAACGCGCCTGAGCTTTGCTGGACCCACAGCGAGTTCTCGTCGGGCAGACCGCTTGCGCCCACCCATTTCACGATCGCATAGAAAGCGCGGCTCGTGCCTTCCGGCGAGAGCAACTGGATCTCGCCGTCCTTGCGTTTGGCGACCTTGTCCTGGACGGTATTGTAGAATCCCTTCAAGGCAACATCATCAATCCGCGCGCCCTTGAGCGAGATCGAGCCGTTGACGCCCGGCGCATCCAGCGGCACGCGCTGCGAAGCGGATGTTTCCTCGATGACGATCTGGTCGCGGCTTGGAACCACAGCGACAGGATGGGCAATCTGCGTCTGCGCCGCCTCGACCGCCATCTTTGCGCGGTGGGCGCGGTTCTGCGGCTCCAGAACGAGGGTGTTGTAGAGCAACATCATCACGACCATGAGGCCGATCGCGATCATGAAGTTCCGCTGGTCGTTCTGTTCCATCGGGGTCAGCCCTTCGTCGATGGCCGGTTAGCGGAACGCGGGTTTGGCCGGATGTCGCCGGACACTATACGGCGGCGGAGGGTTATCAGCGCGCTTTCCATATCGTCAAGCAAACGCGGCCAGGGGCAGTCGGCCGTATCCTGGCGCGCAATGAAGACATAGTCGACGCCCGGCAGGCCGAGCCGAGGCAGATGGATACGGACCGCCTCCCTTAGTCGCCTGCGGGCGCGGTTGCGCACCACCGAGCCGCCGACCTTCCGGGTCGCGGTAAAACCCTCGCCAGCTCCGGCGCGAAGCTGGGCCCGCGGTCGGCCCTGAATCACCAGACACCGCTTGCGCTCGGACGCGCCTGCCGCGACGTACAGGAATTCGCGACGCGCGGTCAGGCGCTGCAAGGGCAGGGGAGCTTCGTTGAACTCGGAAACCGGATAAGTCCGGAGGTCGCTCAGGCGCTCAGACGCTTGCGACCCTTGGCGCGGCGACGCGCCAGGATTTTCTGGCCGTTCTTGGTGGCCATACGCGAACGGAACCCGTGGCGCCGCTTGCGCTTGAGGTTGCTCGGCTGAAAAGTCCGCTTGGTCGACACGGCTCACGCCCCTTATTCCTTCGCGAAGGGGCGGGCACTACCCCGCGCATCCGGGCAAGTCAAGCGAGATGCCAGGACCAGCACCGAACCATGCCGGAAGCAGCTCCGAACCAACCCGAGCCGGCCCGAGGCGGCCCGAGGCGGCCGAGACGCCCCTGTCGGCTTCGCCATCCTGCCCCTATATCACAAAATGGCGCCTCCGCGGTTCGGCCGGTTCGGCCGGCGCGGGCTGTGGCGGGCGCCGGTGGGTTGAGGTTTGTGGCCCCCAAACCCCTGTTCGCCGGGCAAGATTCGGACAATACGTCGTTCACGGCGCGCCGGCGCAAACGGAAAACCGGGTGAGGACAAGTTCAACCCTCATAACGTCGATGCGCCTTCGGGCGCGCCTGATATTGAAGTGGGAGCCGCCCAGGGGGCGAGACTGAACGAGACAGCGCACGTCGAACTGGGGGCCGTCGCCGGAGTTCAGTCTCCGGCGCGCAAGGCGTTGTCATTCTTCACCGGCCTCCGGGGCCGTCTCCTCCTGCTCACCGTCGCCTTTATCCTGTTCGCAGAATTGCTGATCTTTCCGCTGCTGGCCGCCAACGCCCGCACGGGCTGGCTTGCCGGCCGCGCTCAGGCTGCGCAGATCGCAGCGCTGGCGGTCGAGGCGGCGCCCGATGGCCGGGTCAGCGAGGGTTTGTCGCGCGAACTCCTGTCGCAGGCGCAGGTCGTCTCCGTCGCCGTGCAGGCCGATGATTTCCGCGAGCTGGTGCTTGCCCCCTCGATCAAGATCCAGGGGCCGCTGATCCGGGTCGACTTGCGCGGCGATCCGGCGCCGTCGATTGCCGGCGTCTTCGAGACGATGTTCGCACCCGCCGGCCGGTTCCTGCAGATCATCGTCACGCCGTCGATGACCAACGACCGCGAGATGGAGATCATCGTGCCCGAAACCGCCCTGAAGGCAGCGTTGATCGGTCTGTCGCGCACCATCTTCATCGTCTCGCTGATCATCTCGGCGGTGGTGGGCGCAATGGTCTATCTTGCCATCTATCGCCTGGTCGTGCGCCCGATGCAGGGGCTGACCGACGCGGTGATCCAGTTCTCGGATGCGCCCGAAGGCGCCGAGATCGCCTTCAAGCCGGCCCGCAGCGACGAGATGCGTCGAGCCCAGACGGCGCTGCAGGACATGCAGAAGCAGGTCTCCGCCTCGTTCCGCCAGCGCAAACGCCTCGCCGATCTTGGCGAAGCGGTGGCCAAGATCAATCACGACCTGCGCAATTCGCTCTCCGCCGCGCAGATCGTCTCGGAGGGTCTCGCGCAGTCCGAGGATCCCAGGGTCAAACGCGCTGCCCCGCGCCTTGAGCGGGCGCTTGAACGCGCCATCGGGCTTGCCGAGGCGACGCTGCGCTATGGCCGCGCCGAACAGCCCACGCCGCGCGTGACGGCCGTCAACGTCATTCCACTGATCGAAGAAGCGGCGGCCGAAGCGCTGTCGGGCTCGCCAAGCGTCGATTGGAAGCTGGAGGCGCCCGAGGCGCTGCAGGCGCTGGCTGATCCTGATCATATCCATCGCATCATCGCCAATCTAGTGCGGAACGCAGCGCGCGCCATGACCGACCAGCCGGGCCGCAACATGCCGGGCCGGATCCGGGCCCGCGCCTTCCGGCAGAATGGGTCGGTGATCGTCGAGATCGTCGACAACGGGCCGGGCATTCCCGCCGCGGTGATGAACCGGCTGTTCCAGCCCTTCGCAGGGTCGGGCTCGCGCGATGGGGCGGGCCTCGGGCTGGCCATCGCCCGCGAACTGGCGCGAGGCATGAAGGGCGAGCTCGAATTGACCAATTCTGACGATACCGGCGCGGCCTTCACGCTGCGCATGCCTGCCGCTTAAGTCGCCTCCCGGCATTGATTTATTGTCGTTTATCGAAAAAACAGAGCTGCGAGGATTGCTTCGGCATCAGGCGGGAAACGAGGACGTCGTGAACCGCCGGTCCGCGTTTGTCGGGCGCCGACCATAGGCAGAGTGTCCCAACCGCCGCTACTTCACCTGCTCGAGCGCCGCGCCCTCGCGGCGGGGATCGGAGCCGCCTTCGAGATGATCGGCGCGCGCAACGATGATGTTGATGCCGGAAACCTCACCCGAGACTTCCTGGGTCTTGAAGCCCATGTCGGTCAGCGACTTCAGCCAGGCCTTGCCGGTGGGATTGGGGCCTGCGGTGGCGTCAGAGGTTTCCACGCGCACGACTTGTCCACGCGCGACCACGTTCGGAAGTGCTGCAGCTTCTTGCGCCGTCTTGCCCCAGTCGAGCACCGCGACCAGCGTTTTTGCGACATAGCCGACGATCGAGTTGCCGCCCGGCGATCCGGTCACCATGAAGACATCGCCCTTGCCGTCGATGACGATGGTCGGCGACATCGATGAGCGCGGGCGCTTGTGCGGTCCCGGTGCGTTGGCGACGGCTTTGCCGTTCAGGGTCGGTTTCAGCGAGAAGTCAGTGAGCTGGTTGTTGAGAATAAAGCCGTTGGTCCAGCGCGAGGAGCCGAACGGGCCTTCGACGGTGTCGGTGAAGGAGACGGCGTTGCCTTCATAGTCAACGAACGACATGTGCGATGTGCCGGGGTTCGGACTGGTCGCATCACGGCCCCAGAGGTCGATCATCGGCTTGCCGTCGACCACGGCGCCGGGATCGCCTGGCAGCGGAGCGTCGCCCGGCTTGAACGGCGTAGCGGCGCGCGCGGCGATGTATTTCGGATCGATCAGCTGCTTCACCGGCACGGTCACGGCCTGTGCATCGGCGACATAGTTGTCGCGGTCGGCGTAGCCGAGTTGATTGGCGATGACGAAGTCGCGCAGCTTGTCGGCTTCGGTCTTGTCGTCGTTCTTGTGCACCAGCGTGTGGTAGAGCGAGACAATTTCGTTCATCGCGATGCCGCCTGACGAGGAGGGCGGAGCCGAGCAGATGCGGTAGGCCTGATAAGGTCCGCACACCGCAGGCACAATGCGCACCTTGTAAGCCGCGAGATCCCCAAGCGTCATCTCGCCGGGGATGTCGCCGCCATGCACGGCTGCGATGATGTTGCTGGCGATCTCGCCGGAATAGAAAGCAGACGGTCCGTTCTTGGCGACCGCACGCAGGACGTTGGCGTAATCAGGATTGGTGCGTCGGTCGCCGATCGCCAGCGCCTTGCCGTTCGGGAAGAAATAGGGACCTGCCTTCGGATCCTTCCCGAGCTGCCCGTTCTGAAAGCGGGCGCCGAGCGAATTGGCCAGACGCGGACTGACGATGAACCCCTCATCCGCCAGCTTGATCGCCGCATCAAAGTCCTTGCCCCACGGCAGCTTGCCGTATCTTTCGTGCGCCGCCTTGTAGAGGGCGACGGTGCCGGGCGTGCCCACCGACTTGCCTGACATCACGGCCGTGAAGAACGACAGCGGCTTGCCGTCCGCTTCGAAATAATTCGGCGTTGCGGTCGCCGGCGCCATCTCGCGGCCGTCGAACGTGGTGACGGTGTTCGACTTGCGGTCATAGACCACCATGTAGCCGCCGCCGCCGAGGCCGGAGCTCTGGGGCTCGACCAAGCCGAGGACGGCGTGCGCCGCCAGCGCCGCGTCGACGGCGCTGCCGCCCGACTTCATCACCTCGAGGGCGGCTTGCACGGCGCGCTTGTCGGCCGCAGCCGCCATGGCGCGACCTTTCAGCCGCCACTCGCCCGTAGGCTTGGTCAGATCCTGATCGGCATAAGTCTGGCCGGTTGGGTTCGCGCTCGGCGCCGAGGGCGGCGTCGACGGGCCGGCGCCGGGCGCGGCGCAGGCGGACAACACCAGAACAGATGCAGCGATCAGCAAGCCAAGACGCATCAGACAGGCTCCTTCTTGCGTGGGGGGAGGCCCACGCTCATACAGCAACAGAACAGACATATAGGCTTGTCAAATGCCAGCCCGGCCCGGTCCAGCCAATCTGATCACAGATGTTAGCGGCATTCTGGTCGGCAACGCCCATGATTCTAGCGTCCTGACGGGCGTGACGGTGATCCGGACCGCGCAGCGCGCGGTGGCCGCGGTGGCGGTCGCGGGCGGCGGGCCCGGAACACGGGAGACCGATGCGCTGGCGGCCGACACGCTGGTCGATGCAGTTGACGCAATCGTCCTGTCGGGCGGTTCGGTTTACGGCCTTGCCGCCGCGGATGGCGTCACGGCGGCGCTGGGCGCGGCGGGGCAGGGCTTTGCAATGCGCGCAGCGCCAGGCGTGCCGGTCTCGCCGATCGTGCCGGCGGCGATCCTTTATGATCTGGCCAATGGCGGCGACAAGGCTTGGGGCGAGACCCCGCCCTATCGCGCGCTTGGCGCCGAGGCGCTGCAGGCGGCCGGCGAGCGCTTCGATCTTGGTCGCGCGGGCGCCGGTTTTGGCGCCCGCGCCGGACAGGATCGCGGTGGTCTGGGTTCAGCCAGCATCGCGACCGCCGACGGCCTCGTCATCGGGGCGATTGCTGCGGTGAACAGCTTCGGCGCCGTTCGCATGCCCGGCACGAATGCCTACTGGGCCTGGCCCTACGAACAGGGTGGCGAGTTCGGGGGAGAGCGTCCGCCGACCGACTTCCGCCTCGATCTTGACGATTGGGGCGGCGCCAAGCTCGATCCTGCTCAAGCTGCGAGCGGCCGCAGGAACACGACATTGGGGTGCGTTGCGGTCAACGTGGCGCTCACGCCTGCCGAGGCGCAGCGCGTGGCCAAGATGGCGCTGGCGGGCTTTGCCCGCGCCATCCGGCCGGTCTTTTCCCCGCTCGATGGCGATGTCGTCTTCTGTATCTCGAGCGCCGCCATCGAACGGAGCGAGCCGCGTCCCTTGATGCTGGCGCGCCTCGGTGAGCTGGCCGCAGCCTGCCTCGCCCGGGCTGTGGCGCGGGGCGTTTACCTGTCGCAATAGCAAGGCTGCGCGGCGCTTTGGCCCCTCCTTGCGCTCCCTGCCTCGCGACGTTACAACCCGCCCTCCAAGACGGCGCGCGCCCGTAGCTCA
>JANMWT010000111.1:0-10596 GCA_031394145.1 Alphaproteobacteria bacterium
CCGGTGCCGCCTTCGGTGACAAACGAACCGAAGGAGTTGTTGAGCTGGGTTGAACCCGACGCGACGGTCGCGCCCTGGAGGATGCCAGCGGTGTCGATCACCCCGGCGAGCGTCGCCGATTCAGAGGTGATCACTTCGATCGGCGAGGCTGAGGTGTAAGCGTCCTGGGCAATGCGCGAGCCCGTGATGATGATCCGCTCGGCCGGCTTTGCCGGAGGTTCAGCAGGTTTGGTTTGGTCGACCGGCGGCGGCGTCTTGGTCGACGCTGGCGGGGTCTGAGCCCAGGCGGCGCCGGCAGAAAGAACCATGGCCCCGACGGCGGCGCCGCCGAGGAAGAATCTGCGCAGAGCCGCGCTGTTGTTGGACATGAATGTACCCCAGAATGCCGATTTGATGGTCCGCCCGACCTGACTCGAGCCCCACTCTATCTCGCATGCGTAAATTCGAGCCATCAACCTCGAAGCCGCAATTGGTCACTCCGTTGACATAATTCGGACAGGCCTGTGACATTTCGGAAACAAGTAACTCGCCTTCTCGGGCATGTTCTTCCAATATTTGGAGCTCACGCCGGAGCCTCTTGCGCCGCATGCTTAATCGCCGCAGCATCATGGCGCGCCTCTCAAAGGGCCGTGGTCATCACAATTCGAGGGAAAACTCCTTTGCGCAGAAGCTTGCTCGGACTTGCATCCGCAACCCTGCTGTTGGCCGGAGGCAGCGCCGAGGCGCAAAAGCTGGAGCGTGACGCCATCGCCAGGGTTCAGGCGATCACCAGCGTCAGCATGTCGCCGGATGGGGAGACCCTGATCGCGGTGGTCGCCGACCCCCGCAATCAGGATGAGCGCGCGCTTGCAACCTGGAACATCAAGTCGATCGATCCGAGCAAGCCGCTCGCGCCCGCCAGCATCACGCCGAGCGATGGACGAATGAGTTTCATCGGCGCCCAGGCGCTGAAGCAGGGAAAGGTGGTCGCGATTGCGACCCAACCCTGGACCGGCGCCCTCAACGGGTGCGGCGAAGGCAAGGACATCGGCGCCACCAAGACTTACATCCGCAAAGCCTTCCTCACCGACGCGACGATCAGGAAGTTCGACGACATGCTGGCTGGCGCCGCCTCAACCGGAAACAGCGAGGCGACCAAGCGCTGCATCGAAATCGGCACCACCCCCTCGATCAGCCAGATGCTGCCGCTGGATCCGGAGAACGTCGTTGTCCAACGTCTCGATCCGACGACACTCGAGGCGCGCTACCTCAAGATCAATCTCAAGACCGGCAAGACCGAAAATCTCTATCACGACACCGGCGATGAGCACATCGCCCTGCTCGATCCTCGCGACGGGCATGCGCGAACCAAAGTGAAAACCAATCCGCTCGGCAATCTCGAATACGAGAACCAGACCTTCATTCTCAATCCCGCCACTGGCGGCTTCGATCTGCAACCGGCCCTGACGGTCGACTTCAAGGATCGTCGTCAGATGGAGGTCCAGGCCTTTGACGAGGCGACGGGCAAATATTTTGTCGTCACCGACAAGTTCTCCGACAAGGCCGCCGTCTATCTCTATGACCCCAAGACGCAGAAGTTCGACAGCGACGCCCTGTTCCGTCATGCGGACTTCGATGCGACCGGGGTTGTCCTCGGGCGGCATGCTTCGGATTTCGGAAAAATCCTCGGCTTCGCTTATGCTGGCGGCGATACCAAAGTCTACTGGACCGACCCGGGCATGCGGTCGATCCAGGAAGGTCTCGAGGGCGTCTTTAAAGGGCTCAACGTCCAGCTTCGAACCTGGACCGATGATCACTCGAAACTCCTGTTCGAGGTCGACGGGCCGCGCAATCCGCCTGCCTATTATCTGCTCCTCAACAAGACCAAGGTTGTCTCGGTCGGCAGCGCCCGGCCGTGGATCAAGCCTGAGACGCTCGGCGAGCGGTCGCTGGTCTATTATTCGGCCCGCGACGGCTTGAAGATCCCCGCCTTCCTCACCCTTCCGGCCGGCTGGAAAAAGGGCGACGCCGCCCCGCCCGCAATCGTCCTCCCGCATGGCGGCCCGTGGGCGCGCGATGAACTTGGCTGGGACGACAGCGGCTGGCCGCAATTCCTCGCAACCCGTGGCTATGCCGTCCTGCAGCCGCAGTATCGCGGCAGCGAGGGCTGGGGCCACGATCTCTGGCTCGCTGGCGACTTCCAGTGGGGCCTCAAAATGCAGGACGACAATGATGATGGCGCAAACTGGCTGATCGCAAATGGCTATGCCGCCAAACCGCGGGTCGCCATTTTCGGTTACTCCTATGGCGGCTTTGCCGCCTTCGCCGCCTCGGTTCGACCCGGCGGCCCGTTCAAATGCGCGATTGCCGGGGCGGGAGTTTCCAACCTCCAGCGCACCGCCAACAACTGGGGCGAGAACCGCGAACAGCGCTCCTTCCAGGGCCGCACCGTCAAGGGCATGGATCCGATCCAGAACACCGACAAGCTGGCGATGCCGATCATGATCTTCCACGGCGACCACGATGTTCGCGTGCCGCTCTATAACTCGACCGACTTCTACAACGCGGTGAAGTCCACCAATAAGGCCAAGCTGGTGATCCTCAAGGATATGGGCCACCAGATGGACAAGTGGACGGCGCAGAACGAACGGGATTCGCTCGGGGCGATCGAGGACTTCCTGGCCAACGACTGCAAACTCTAGTCGCAAGCCCATCCCCACGCCCGCCGTGGCGGCCACGTTGTCGGGGGCTTTCAGATCAGAAGCGTCCCGACGGCCGTCTTGATCGCCGCGATGAGCCGGCCCAGATCCTCGGCGCCGATGGTGTAGGCGGGCGCGAGATAGATCACCCGTTCCAAAGGCCGGATGAAGACGCCGTGATCGACAAACCAGGCGCGCAGGGCGTTGACGTCAAACGCCGCCGCCATCTCGACGGCGCCAACGCTGCCCAACACGCGGACATCGGCGACGCCTGGCATGGCGCGCAGCGGTTCGAGGCCCGCCTTCAGCCGCGCTTCGATCGCCGCCACCTCCGCCATCCGGTCTTCTTGCGCAAACAGGTCGAGCGAGGCGTTGGCCGCCGCGCATCCCAGGGCGTGGCCGGTATAGGTGGGCCCATGCATCAGCGCCTTGTCGGCGTCGTCGGAATGGAAGGCCTGATAGACACGGCTGCTCGCAACTGTCGCCGCCAGCGGGGCCACACCCCCCGTCAGCGCCTTGCCGAGCGTCATGATGTCTGGCGCCACGCCGGCAAGGTCTGCTGCGAACATCGCCCCAAGCCGACCAAAGCCCGTGAAGATCTCGTCGAAGATCAGAAGCACGTCATGCGCGTCACAGAGTTCGCGCACCCGAGCCAGTGTCGCTGAATCGTGCATCCGCATCCCGGCGGCGCCCTGCAGCATCGGCTCGATGATCACCGCCGCAATGTCGCGATGGCGCTCGAGCACGTCTGCCAATCGTGCCGTGCTTGCGCCATCCCTCGGCAGATCGAGGACATGCTGCTGGGTGAGCGCGCCGGCGAACAGGGCGTGCATGCCTTCCTCCGGATCGCAGATCGACATCGTCGCGAAGGTGTCGCCATGATAGCCGCCGCGAAACGACACGAATTTCGAACGCACTGCGCCCGTCGTGTTTCGCCAGTACTGGACCGCGATTTTCATCGCCACTTCGACGGCCACCGACCCGGATTCGGAGAAGAAGGTCCGGCCAAGATCGCCCGGCAGCAGTGCCGCGAGCCGGGTCGCCAACCGGTAAGGCTGCTCGTGGGCCAGCCCGCCGAGCATGACGTGCGGCATCACCTCGAGCTGGGCGCGCATCGCCTGCAGCAGGGCGGGATGATTGTAGCCGTGGACAGCAGTCCACCAGCTGGCGACGCCGTCGACGAGCTCGCGGCCGTCGGCAAGGACAATTCGCGAGCCCCTGGTCGCCACCACGCCCCGCGGCCGCGGACTGGTCTTCATCTGGGCGTAGGGCAGCCAGATATGGTCGAGCCCGCGCCCCAGCCAGTCGGGTTCGATCATCGCTGCAACTCCGCTCGCATCTCGCGCCGGCCGAGGGCGCAGCTGGCGGTGTTCTGAACGCTCCCCACCTGGGCCGCAACGCCTGTTGGCAGGCATTTTTTGGCCCACCGGCGATCGATTGCGCGGTTGTGATCAGGCGCGGCATCCCGACCATTGCCCGGCGCCGCAGCAGATCGTAAGGCTCGCCTTGACGCCGCGCGAATGCGGCCCTGAGCTTCGGAGGCACTCCCCATGCGACATGCTGTCATTCTCGCCCTCGGGACCGCCCTGTGCGTCAGCCCGATTGCGCTCACCGGCTTCCTGGCCGCTGGCGCCCAGACGGCGCCCGCGCCCTACAAGACCCCCCGCACCGCCTTTGGCCAGCCCAACATCAGCGGCTCTTGGAGCAACGCCACCCTGACCCCGATGACCCGTCCGGCGAAGATCAAGGACCAGTCGGTCTATTCCGAAGAGGAAGTGAAGAAACTCGAGGATGCGGTCGTTCTTGAGGTCAAGGAAGGCAATGCGGCGACCGACCCGAACGCGCCCGCCGAATATCGCAACAAGGCGACCAATGAGCGCCCGGAATTCGCCGCGGCTGGCGGCGCCGTCGGCGGCTATAACCGCGGCTGGCTTGATCCCGGCAACGCCGTGATGCGCGTCAACGGCCAGCCCCGTACCTCGCTGATCACCACGCCGAACGGCAACTTCCCGCCGCGCAAGCCGCAACCCGCCGCTGTCACCGCCTCGGCGCCGAGCGCCCCTGCGCGCCAGCCCGGCGCGTCGATGGATTATGAGACCCGCTCGACCGGCGAACGCTGCATCATCGGCTTTGGCCGCAATGGCGGGCCGCCGATGTTCCCGAATGGCTTCTACAACAACAACTACGAGATCATCCAAACGCCAGATGCAGTGATGATCGAGGTCGAGATGAACCACGACACCCGCATCGTGCGGCTCAACGCCAAGCACCGCACCGACGAGGTTCGCCCCTATTTCGGCGACGCCATTGGCTGGTGGGAAGGCGACACGCTGGTGGTCGAGACGACCAACATTCCGCGCAGCCAGCAGTTCGCGGGCTCCTGGGAACACCTCAAAGTCACCGAGCGCTTTACCCGCGTCGGCAAGGATCGGCTGTACTACAAATTCACGGTCGAGGATCCCACTGTCTGGGATGCCGCCTGGGGTGGGGAGTATGAATTCTCACCGCTGAACGGCCACCTCTTCGAGTATGCCTGCCACGAAGGCAACTACGCCCTCCCGGGCATCCTCTCGGGTAACCGTTCGGATGAAGCCAAGCTCGAAGCCGCCAAGGCGGCCAAAGCCGAAGCCGACGCTAAGCCGGTCGCGGCGAGCAAAGCTGCTCCCAAAGTCGCTCCCAAAGCGCCGGCCAAGCCCTGACGCGCCAGACTGCCTAACGGACAAGACCCCCTAACGCGCCAGACTGCCTGACAGGCCAGTCTGTAAGCCGAGGAGCGGTCCCGGTTGGAGGTTGTCCATCGCCGTCACAGCCGATAGGCCTGTGGCGGCGGCAAGGGACTGGGCGATTCATGGCGACGCCGGACTTGTCATCGATCGAGGCCTTTGCGGCGGGACGGCTCGCCGACCTGGAGGCCCAGGGTCTGCGGCGCGAGCTCCGACCCACGACGCGCGCAGCCGACGCCGTCGCGGTGCGCGACGGGTGGACGCTGATCTCGTTTTGCGACAACGACTACCTCGGGCTCTCGACCCATCCTCGGGTGACCGAAGCGGCCGCCCTGGCGGTGCGCGAGCATGGCGCGGGCGCCGGCGCCTCCCGCCTGGTGACCGGCGACCACCCGCTCAACCATGCGCTTGAAGAACGCATCGCCCATCTGAAAGGCCTGCCCGCAGCCCGCCTGTTCGGTTCAGGCTATCTTGCCAATCTCGGCGTGATCCCGGTTCTCGCGGGGCCGGGCGATTTCATCGTCATGGACGAGCTGGTTCATTCCTGCCTGCATGCAGGCGCAAAACTGTCCGGCGCCGAAGTTCGATTGTTCGCCCACAACGATGTCGAGGAGGCGACGCGCCTGGTGCGCAACTGGCGTGGCAGGGCGTTGGTGGTGACCGAGACGGTCTTCTCGATGGATGGCGACCTCGCGCCTCTGGATGGCCTTGCCGCTGCCTGCAAGGCGCATGGCGCGTGGCTGATGACCGACGACGCCCATGGTTTCGGCGTCGTCGAGATCGACAATCCCGCACCGATCCAGATGGGCACGCTGTCGAAGGCGGTCGGCAGCTATGGCGGATACGTCGCAGGTCCAGCCGCCTTCATCGACCTGCTCGCCAATCGCGCGCGCAGTTTTGTCTATACGACCGGCCTGCCGCCGTCCGTGCTGGCCGGCGCCCTTGCCGCGCTCGATGTGATGGCCGAAGAGCCGGACCGCGGCAAAGCCTGTCTGGCCAACGCCCGTCTGTTCGGCGTCCTGATCGGCCAGCCCAAGGTCGAGAGCGCCATCGTGCCGGTCATCCTTGGCGATGCCGCGCGAACCATGGCGGCGTCCGACCGGCTGGCGGCCGAAGGCTTTCTTGTCTCGGCCATCCGCCCGCCGACCGTCCCTGAAGGCACGGCGCGCCTGCGCTTCACCTTCTCCGCTTCGCATCGTGAGAGCGACATCCGCCGTCTGGCCAGCCTGACGTTGCGCCTCCTGACCGACAGTGCGGCCGCCTGATGCGCGGCCTCTTCGTCACCGCCATCGGCACCGACTGCGGCAAGACCCACGCCGCCTGCGCCCTGCTGCGCGAGCTCAAGGCGCGCGGCGATGATCCCTTGCCCCTCAAGCCACTGATGAGCGGCTTTGCGCCAGGCGATCTTCTCGCGTCTGACGCGGGCCGCTTGCTGGCGGCGTGCGGCAGGCCGGTGACTGAAGATGGCATCTCGCAGATCTGCTGGAAATCCTTCGAAGAGCCATCCGCCCCGAACGTCGCCGCACGCCGGGCCGGGGTTGATCTCGACTATCGCGAGCTGCTGGAATTCGTGAACGACCGGATCGCAGCGACGGACAATGCTGTGCTGGTCGAAGGCGCCGGCGGGGTGATGTCGCCACTGACGGACGACTGCACTAATCTTGATCTGATGGCCGATCTGGACCTGCCGGTGGTGGTGCTGGCGGCCAACTATCTGGGCGCGGTGAGCCATACGCTGACCGCGCTTGATGTCCTGCAGCGGCGGGGATTGCGCACCGTCGGCCTGATCGTCAGCCAGCCCTGGCCGCATGCCGGCCCGGCGGATGTCTTCGCCGGAGAGCTGGCGCGCTGGACGTCGACCCCGATCACGGTTGCGCCCTTCGCCCGAAGCGCCGAGGAAGATCGCGCGTGGGCGCGGGGTTTGGCGCAGCGCTTCTTCGGCTGATCGGCTCGGGCTGATCGGCCTAGCATTACAGTTTCATTTACTGACGACGTCTGAATCTATGGGCGACCATGATTCGGAGGTCATGGATGAGCGGCGCGTCGATCGAGGCGACACTGGAGTTGTGGGCGTCCGCGCTGTGAAGCGATGCTGCGGATTCGACCGTTGTTCGCACAAGATCGAGTTGCGGCATCAGCCGGCCTGTTCCTGGACGGGCTATTGGGAAGTGAGCGCCGCAAGACCGGTTGGATGCGAGCGGAGGCAGCCGGTGATCCAGGGCCGTGGCGCCAGCAGGCAATTCTTGGTC
Organism: Alphaproteobacteria bacterium; assembly: GCA_031394145.1. Lineage (GTDB taxonomy): Bacteria > Pseudomonadota > Alphaproteobacteria > Caulobacterales > Hyphomonadaceae > UBA7672. Next base: position 7,651 of record JANMWT010000111.1, read on the forward strand.
GCGGTCACTGGGATGCTGATGCGCTGCGGGATATCGTTTGCGAGTATGCGGTGGAGACGCTGGCTGACCCGGCTGCGGTTCTGGTTATCGATGAGACGGGCTTTTTGAAGCAGGGCATGGCCTCGTGCGGGGTTGGGCGTCAGTACACGGGCTCTGCTGGCAAGATCACCAACTGCCAGATCGGGGTCTTTGCCGCATACGTCTCAGTTCACGGCCACGCCTTCATCGATCGAGCTCTTTATCTCCCCAAGGCCTGGACGGACGACGAGACCCGTTTAGCGGCCGCCCATGTGCCGGAAGCGACAACGTTTGCGACCAAACCGAGCATCGCGGTGAAGATGATCAAGCAGGCGATCGCCAATGATGTGCCGTTCGCCTGGGTTACGGCCGACACCGTCTATGGGGTTGGCGATGTGGAGATCATTCTGCGCCGCGCCGGAAAGGGCTATGTGCTCGGCGTTGCAGCCAATCGGCAGTTTAGAGCGTGGCCTGGCAAACGACCCATCTCTGGGTCGGCTAAGACAATTGCCCTTGGGCTCGCCCCTTCAGCCTGGAAGCGCCTGTCGGCGGGTGAAGGAACCAAAGGTCCGCGGCTTTTCGACTGGGCTTACTGCAAGCTCGCTGACCTGGACGCCAGCGACTACTATAACGCCCCACCTAGGCTCTGGACGCGGGGGCTCTGGACGCGGGTGCTCTTGGTCCGCCGCGCCATCACCGAATCTGACGGCGATGGCGATCTTGCCTACTTCACCACTTGGTGTCCCGCCGGGACCAAACTGGAGACCCTGGTCGCTGTCGAGGGACGACGCTGGGCGATCGAAGACAGCTTTGAAACCGCCAAGAATGAGCTTGGGCTCGATCACAATGAAACCCGCTCCTGGCATGGCTGGCATCGCCATGTCTCTCTGGTCATGCTCGCCTTCGTCATGATGGCCGCTATCCGCCATCGCGCTAACGCACCCTCGCATCTCCCAAAAAAACGTCAGGGCGCGGTCGAGGGCGCGGTCGTCCGAAAGCATCTCAGATCCCGCTCCTGATCCGCTGGTCGGTGCAGGAAATCCGCCGCATCGCGATGCGCCTCGCGCAGCGACGCATCGATCCTGCACACATTATCGCCTGGTCAACCTGGCGACGCGCGCATCAAGCCGCTGCGCGACAAGCCCACATCAAGACCAGAGCGCAACTGTAGCGCTAGTCGGGATCCTGTTCGATCGGCGGGGCGCCAAGCGGCGGCGCGCGCCCGGACAGGGCGGCCTTGAGCATGCCCTTGTCGAGTGCGCCTTCCCAGCGGCTGACGACGATTGTGGCGACCGCATTGCCGATGAAATTGGTGATTGAGCGGCACTGCGACAGGATGCGGTCGATGCCGACGATCAGGGCGAGTGCGCCTGCCGGGACAGCTGGAAATTGCTGCAGGGTCGCTGCCAGCGCGATGATGCCGCCGCCCGTCACACCTGCGGCGCCTTTTGAACTCAGCATGGCGACGCCGAGGAGGACCAGCTGCTGTTCCAGGCTCAGCGGCGTGTTGGTCGCCTGAGCAAGGAACAGTGCCGCCAGCGTCATGTAGACGTTGGTGCCGTCGAGGTTGAAGGAATATCCCGTCGGCACCACCAGACCGACGACCGTGCGGGCGCAGCCGGCGCGCTCCATCTTGTCCATCAGAGCGGGCAGTGCGGATTCCGACGATGACGTGCCAATCACCAAGAAGAGCTCTTCCTTGAGATAGGCCAGAAGCCTGAACAGCGAAAAGCCGGCGAGCATCGCTACAACGCCGAGCACGACAAAGATGAAGATGGCTGAGGTCGCATAAACAGCGATGATCAGTTTCACCAGGTAGATCAGCTTCTCGACCCCGACATCCGAGACCAGGAAGGCGAAGGCGCCCATCGCGCCCAGCGGCGCTGCACGCATCAGCACCGACACCATCTTGAAGATGCCGCCGGAGATCGAGGTCATGATGTCGATGGCCGGCTGCGCCCGGTCGCCAAACAGCGCCAGTCCGACCCCGAACATGATCGAGACGAACACCACCTGCAGGATGTTCGATCCAGTAAAGGCGCCGACCAGCGTCGTCGGGATGATGTCCATCAGGAATTTGACGAGATTGGTGTCGTGCGCCTTGTTCGCCAGTTCAGCGGCCTTGGCGACGTCCTTGGGGTCGTAGTGCGAAGGATCGACGTTCATCCCGGCGCCGGTCGGCCAGGCGTTGGCGACGACCAGCCCGATGATCAGCGCGAGTGAGGATACGGCGAGGAAATAGCCCAGCGCCTTGAACACGACGCGCCCGAACTTCCCCATATCGCGCATGTTGGCGATGCCGATCGACACGGTGAAGAAGATCACCGGCGCGATGATCATCTTGACGACGTTGACGAAGGCGTCGCCCAACGGCTTCATGTAGGCGGCGATCCACGGCTGGCCCTTGTAGAAATAGCCCAGCAGGCCGCCGATGATGATGGCCGCGATGACCTGGAAGAAAATGCCGGTGTAAAAAGGGCCGGCGCGCCGCGGCGCCGCCTCAGCCGCCAGTAAGGCCGCCATGCCCGTCCCTCCGTCCCCGCGCACGACGACTGGCCGCGCTCGCCGATACTAGGCGGCCGATCCTAAAAGACCAGTGGTCTCAGACCCGCCGGTCGGGTCAGGAGGCGGCGCTCGCCGCTTCCTCGCCCGCCCCACCCCGGTTGATCCGCGCACCGGGGATCCGACCGGGCAGGAACAACAGCATCGGCGCCGCCACGAAGATGCTGGAATACGTGCCGATGACGATGCCGAAGCAGATCGCGGCCGCAAATCCGAACAGCACCGGACCGCCCAGGAACAACATGGCGGCCGAAGCGCACATGGTGGCCAGCGACGTTATCAGCGTCCGCGACAGGGTCGAGGTGATCGAGATATCGATGATCTCGCCGAAGGGAAGCTTCTTGTACTTCTTCAGCATCTCGCGGA
>JANMWT010000184.1:0-1602 GCA_031394145.1 Alphaproteobacteria bacterium
CTGGTGCATGTGGCAGGCGAGCGCTTCGTGACGGTGCCGCCGCTCGACCCGGGCGCGCGGGTGGTATTGCGCTTCGATGCGGCGGGCACCGAAGCACCGCTGTTGCGCAAACCCGGCAACAAGGGGCTGGTGATCCTGCGCGCCGACCACAACCATCGCAAGGGCGAGACGCGCATCCTGGCGAGCGTGTGCCGCACACAGCCGCTCGCGGTCGAGGGCGTCGATCCGGAAGGCGTCTACCGGGTGCGGATCGACGACGAAGCGCCCAGGCTGATGATTCCGCGCGTGGTGCGCACCATTCAGGCGCTGCTGAGCAAGAAGGGCGAAGCCGCGACGGGGCGCGGACTGCGCGCCAGGACGCCCGGCGTGACCCGCTTCCTCGACCTGGAAGTCAGGGGCGAGGAAAATCGCTTCGTCGAGCGCACCATCACGATCTCGGCCCTGCCTGCCGCGGAGGCCGCGTCGGCGCGGGCGGCCATCCTGGCGGCGATCCCGGCGAAGACCGGGCGGGTGATTTAGGGCGCGCTCACAAGCCGTGGCCGATGGTCGATGGCAGGGTCACGATGCAAAGGCTTATCAGGTACGGCAAGGTTTGCTGGCAATCGACCGACTGGGAATCAAGACATGAACATCAATCGCTACACCTATCGCGTAACCTGGTCGCAAGAGGACAACGAGCATGTCGGCTTGTGTGCGGAGTTTCGGTCTCTGTCCTGGCTGGCGCCGACGCCGGAAAAGGCGCTGGCCGGTATTCGGCGTGTCGTCAGCGACGTGGTGACCGAGATGAAGTCCGCGGAAGAACCCGTCCCTGAAGCGCTGGCTGAAAAGAAATTCAGTGGGCGCTTCATGGTTCGCGTTCCGGCCCAGGTTCACCGGACGCTTGCCACCGAGGCGGCCGAGCAGGGGGTTAGCATCAACCGACTGGTATCAGCCAAATTGGCTGCGTAAATTTCTGGCCTTGCCGATCAACCTGCGACCTCAGGCCACGGGTCATGGTCACGGGCTGCGTTTGATCGTCCCCGACATTCTCCCGCCGCGAAATCCACATTGGCTCGCCGCTCCCTGCGGGCTTTGAACGGGCGTGCAGAGATTGAACCGGCCCCCTTTTCTCTCGCGCGAAAAGGGCGTCCATATCGACGGTGCCAGCGACCGGCCGGTGCAGTGGTACTTCGACAATCTGTTGCCGGAAGAAGCGATGCGCGGGGTCCTGGCCTCCGAGGCAAAACTGAATTCGGAAGATTCCTTTGGAATGCTGGCTTACTTCGGAGGCGTGGCGTCTACGGCAACATGGAGACGGCGGTCGCCGAGGTCAACAAGGGCACGGGGCGTGTGGTCAACGGACGGTTTGACGTGATGTGCGCGCGCTACCAGTTTGACGCCGACTTCTGCAACCGCGCCTCGGGCCAGCAGAAAGGCGTGGTGGAGAAGAACATCCAGGATAGTCGCCGACGCATCTTGCTTGATGTGCGCAATCTCGCCACTTATCCTGGATCGCTGCGGCCAAACGGCGAGGCGAGCGCCTGGACCGACTTGATGTCCAAGGAAGCGACATCGACGGAATCATCGAATTGGTCGATCGAGCATCTCCCGCAAGCTGAAACC
>JANMWT010000207.1:0-1784 GCA_031394145.1 Alphaproteobacteria bacterium
TGACACTCGTTCCAGACAGGGCATAGGTGCCCTTTTTCAAAAGGAAGCATGTTTCCATGCGGAAGACCTGGTCGCTGAGAACGTGGAAGTAATCGGAATTGGTGCCGCTTAAGTAAGGCGGGCTGGCGAGCATTTTCGGCCACTGGCCGGCAAGTGTGGATGCTGCGAGCGGAATGGAACTGGAACCTGAGTAAGTCAGAAAAGTCATGCCTCCCGCCGAATAGGAAGTGCCTGTTGTGATAGGCAGACCGTCCCATGTCAGCACTTGGCTGAAGCGTTCGAGCTGGGGGATCGTCTTTGTATTGGTCGAATCGGTGGGGTCGGGATTGAAATGCACCCGGTAGCCGATGAGCGCGGCGGAACTGCGGGCGGTGGCGGAAGCGCCTGTGTCGAAGTATGCAGGAGCCTCGCTGTAAAAGAACATCGCATCGTTGTTAGTTCCCGATGTGATGGGCTGCTTGCAGAAAATGTAGTTCACGTCCTTGCGTTTGAGCATGTTCGCAAAGTCGCCGGCCATCCGGTCGAAGACCAGGCGCGCGGCGTCGTCCGCGTCCATGCGCTTGCGGCTGCCGGTGGTGACAATGGTGGCGCTGTTCATCAACTGGGTGACAAGCAGAATGAGCATGGTGAGGACGGCCATGGAGACAAGCAACTCCACGAGCGTGAAGGCGCGGCTGGAGGGCGAGGGGCGAAAGGCAAATCGCCGGATCGCCGGATCGCCGGATCGCCAGATTGAAGATGTGCGTGGCCGTGTCATGTCAGTTTCTGTCCAGGGCGGTGACGATTTCGTAGGAGCCGGAGAATTTGGTGGGCCATGCGGTGGTATTGCTTCCATTGGCAAGGGCTGGCCAGGTAATCAGCACCCGCACGGCAGTGGTTGTTCGGTTTGAAGCGGGGGTTGGAGGTGTAAAGCCGACGCTGGCGAGGTAGCGCGTGGTAGTGCCGGAAACGGTGGCGGCATTGCCGACGATCCCGGTTCCAATGGTGTTGCCATCCTCGGTGAAGTAAACCATCTGAGGCGTATTTCCGGAAGCAGTCCCTCCTGCCGCGGGGATTTTAAAGCTAAAGCGAGGGCTTGTGCCAGTGGTGAGTGGGGTGGTGCTGCGCAGGTCGCTGAGAATGGTCCTTGCGATGCCGGCAGCCGCTGTCTGCTCGACGGATGTCTGGTTGCTTTGCAGACCCACGGGCAGAAGCCCGAAGATGGCGAGCAGGCAGAAGGCGGCGACGCCCAAGGCGAGCGTGACTTCGACGAGTGAGAAGGCGGAATCAGGATTTTTCTTCATGGTCTGTAAACGCGAGTGGTCCCCGTCATCCCATCGACCTGAATGGCTGTGAGGTTTCCCGTTGTGCTGGAAGTCACGACGTTGCCATGTGTGGGCAGCAGGCCGACTTCCATGTATTGCCCGATCGTGTCTGTATTGGTCTTGGTCTGAAGCCTCGCCACGCCTTGTGGATCGAAGTTAATGACGGTTCCGAAGTTATATTTAGCCGAAGAAGAACCAAGGCTGGTGCCAAGAGGCCACGCAAATTGTGTCACTGTGTTGCTGCCACTTGTCAGGACGTAGGTGTTGGAAGCAATTCTAGGTCTGCGCATCCCACCGCTGCCAACTGTTCCAACCTGCGGTGAGAAGCCGTTGAGAACTCCATAGGCCGCCATGTGGACATTGTCAAAATACTGTAACTTATTCAGCGCCATGAGGTTTGAGTTGGTACCGGTCGTCCACGGAGGAGTTGCCAGGCTGCCGTTAGTAACGTCGTAGCCGCGTGTTCCATCCTTGGATGCC
>JANMWT010000225.1:0-14999 GCA_031394145.1 Alphaproteobacteria bacterium
TCAGATCGCGATGCCGGGCAGCTGGCGGTCCTTCCGAGTCGCCGCTATGCCGGCGCTGAACTTGCGTTATCTCGCGGCGATCATCCCGGAGGACGGGCGGCTGGATTTCACCGCCGCGCAATCGCTCGATCGGATGGCGGACGATGCAAAGGTCCGCGCATTGATGGCTCATGTCGAAATTGTCCACGATGCCGGGCAGGAAGCGCCTCCAGGTGAAGCGCGTCGCGAATCGGCGCGCGTGACCGTGATCGAGACCAGCGGCAAGCGGCACGAGATCTTCGTGCCGTTTGTTCTGGGCTATCCTTCACATCCGATGAGCCGAACAGACGTCGAGGCCAAGGCGCTGGAGTTGATGAGCCCTCAGCTCGGCGCATCGCGTTCCCGTGAAGTCGTCAAGCAGGCGGGCGATGTCGATGCGCTGAAGTCGGCCCGGCGGCTGGCGGGGCTGATCGCTTCCTGATCCCGCATAAGACATTCCGTTTGCGTCTCGACGGGACGGCGGCGACCTGCCAGCCTAATGGAACCAAAGCCGGGCGCAGCCGTTTCTTGCTCTGGCGTAATTCCTGACGCGGCCTCTTGCCGCGAAACGGGGGTCGGGGACGGAGCGCGTCAGCTTGGTACGACAACAAGTCCCTGCTGACTTTGCGGCATTTGTCGCTTCGGATCGATTCCCCTGCGTCGGCGCCAAGTCTGCCTTGGCGCTTGGACATCTTGAGACCTTCGAGGCGGGCGGCCTCGCGCTGCCTGAGGACGACGCCGCAATTCATGCCGCTCTTGTCGCTTTCGGCGCCGTTGTCGCCGAGACGCGACCAGCGATGCGGTCGTTTGCCTGCCTGTTCCGCCCCGCTCCGGAAATCGACGATGAAGGGTTCGAGCGACACCTGTGGGCGCGGCTGCAGGGGCTGCATGACATCGACGCCAGGGCGGGCGCGCCGTGGGCCGACCATGTCTCGAAGGATCCCGGCTCGCCGCATTTTAGCATGAGCGTCGCCCTCGTCGCCTATTTCGTCGTCGGCCTGCACCCGGGCGCCTCGCGCGCGGCGCGGCGGTTTGGCCGGCCTGCGCTGATCTTCAATCCGCATATCCAGTTCGAGCAGCTGCGCGCAGATGGCCGCTATGCAAGCATGCAGACGATAATTCGCAGCCGCGAAGTGCGCGCCGGGCATGGCGTCAATCCAATGCTTTCGGAGTTCGGCGAGCGCGGAGAAGCGCCCCAATACAGCGGCCGGCTGGTTGATGCTGACTGGGTATGCCCGTTCAAGGCGAGGTCCTGATGGCGGGTGTCGAGATCATCCCGCCGCGATCCGGCGTGTCGTTTCGGCTGCAACGCGGCCAGGTCCTGAGCGTGATCGATCCTCAGGGCGAGCAGGTCTCAGATCTGGTCGCTTTCAACGCCGCCGACATCGAGGAATATCTCTCCTCGGGCCGATCGATCGACTACGCCAGCCGCATCTACCTCACGACAGGCGACATTCTTTACTCCAACCGCTCCAATCCGATGCTGACGATTATCCGCGACGAGGTCGGCCGGCACGATTTCTCACTGACGCCATGCTCCCAGGAGATGTTCCGCATCATCTATCACGAGGAGCCGCCGCATCATGGTTGCCAGGGCAATCTCGAGCGCGCGCTGGCGCCCTATGGCGTCTTGCCGGATCGCATCCCGATCGCGTTCAATGTGTTCATGAATGTTTCGGTCGATGCGACTACCGGCGAGATCAAGGTGCTGGCCCCGCTCAGCCGGGCAGGCGATACGACCAGCTTTCGCGCCGAGATGGATCTGATCATCGGCCTGACCGCCTGTTCGGCGGGGCAGTCGAACAATTTCACCTACAAGCCCATACATTACCGGGTGGCGTGATGGCGGAAGGGGATTTCGACCGCCAGACATTCCCGGCGCCGCTCGCGCCAACCGCCGCTGCGCCGGCCGCGAACTGGTTTTCCGACCTGCAATTCCACTGGGACGCCAGCATCACGGTGCGCTCCTCGGGCGTTCGCATCACGTTGAAAGAGCTGACTGCCGGCGAATTGGCGAAATTCTTCGGCTATCTCGGCGTCGTGCTCTGGCAGGGGCTGAAAGCGCGGCTCCGGCCGGGCCGCAGATACAGGGTCTGGTTCACCCCGGCCCGGCCGCGGCCTTGGTATGTCGTCTGGTCGGCGGCGACGCTTGCCGGGGTGCGCCTGGCGCGAAACGAACGGCATGCCGATGCGGTGTTCTATTTCGAGGACGTCACGGTTGGCGTGCCGCCTCGCCTTGCCTGGGGCGAGCTCATCAATGGCGGGTGTACCGACATTTCCAAGAGCCGGGTTGCGGCCGCGTTCGAAACCGCGGCCGATTATGCGCTGGCGCTCGATCCCAGCCGTCACCGCGGGATTGCGGTCGAGAAGGGCGAAGGCAACGGCTTGCACGATGGCCAATTGGTGACCTGCCCGACGCAACCCAAACCAGGCAAGACCTATCAGCACTTCATCGATTCATCGGACGGCCAGACAGCGTTCGACTATCGCACCACGATTATCAACCGGCGCCCGGTGTTCGTCCTGGTGAAGACCAAGCCTGCCGCTGACCGCTTCTCGATCCACAACGCAACCGTGGTGTTCAAGGCGCTTGAGGAGGTTTTCTCCGCGCCGGAAATCGCGCTCCTCACCCGTTTCGCCGAAGCGATGAAGCTCGACTGGGCGGCGATTGACGTGCTGCGTGATCGCGTTTCCAACCGTATCTACGTCGTCGACGTCAACAAGACCGATACGGGCCCCGCCGTTGACCTGTCTCCGGGCGACCGCGAGAAGCTGAAGACCGCAATCGCAGCGGGCTTCCTTGCGTTGATTGCCAGGCGGGCGCTTCCTGAGTGCGCCCCAGGCAAAGAATGATTGCCATCCCTGCTTCGGACTGGATCACTGCTCCCTGCCCAACCTGCCCAACCTGCCCAACCTGCTCCCGGCCCAACCTGGCAACCGCCCAATCTGGCGCCCAATCTGGCGCCCAATCTGGAGTGTGCAATGAACCGGCGTAATCTTCTGATCGGGGCAGGCGGGATTGCGGCGGCGAGCGGCCTTGCCGGATGCGATCGGCTGTCGAAATCGGCAGGGTCGCCGGGCGGAGCGCCGGGGCGGGCGAGCGGTCCCGGCAAGGCCGATCCGTTGATCGGCGCCTCGCTGATGCGTGATGTCGAGGCCTATGTCGGCTTCGGCATGCACCGGAGCGGCGGAGCGGGGGATGTTGCTACCGCCGGTTGGTTCGCCAAACGCTGGCAGGCGCTGGGCTACGATGTCGACCAGACGCCCTTCGAACTGCCGAATGCTGACACGACGACCGCGTCATTGGACGTCGGCGCCGAGAGATTCGACGGCTTTGCCCAGCCGCCGCTCGCTTTCACCTCGGGCGAGGGGGTAATCGCAGAGCTGGCGGCGTGGAGTTCAAAATCGCCGGCTGACGTCACCGGGCGGATCGCCGTCGTGCATATTCCGCGTCAACCCGGAGGCCCCTCGCCGTCCCCCGCCTATCGTGAGGCGTTCGGCAAGGCGCGCGATGCTGGCGCGGTTGGCGTCGTCGGCGTGATATCAGGACCTTCAGGTGAAGTCGTTGCGATCAACACGCCGGTTGAACTCACCGTCGAGATTCCCATCCTGATGATCGGCGAGCGGGAGCAGGCGAGGCTTAAAGCCGCCATGGCGAAGGGCGGTCGCGCGCGTCTGCGCGTCAAGGGACCAGGCGGTTTCCGCACGGCGCGCAACACCATCGCGCGGTCAGGAAAATCAGGCCCGTGGTTGATCGTCTCGACGCCGCAGAGCGGCTGGTTCACCTGCGGCGGTGAACGCGGGCCCGGCGTCGCCATGTCGCTCGCGTTATCCGAGTGGGCGTTGCAGAAAAAACTTGCCTGCCGTCTCTGCTTCGTTGCGACCTCTGGCCATGAGTGGATGTATTATGGCGCCGACGTGTTTCGGAAATCCGGCGCGCCCAAGCCTGAGGAGACGGCGTTGTGGGTGCATCTGGGGGCAAGTTATGGCGCGCGCGCCTATCAAGAAGCGCCGGACGGACTGAAGGGGCTCGAGACGCCCAATGCGGCAAGCACGCTGATGGTCAGCGCCGACCTAGCGGATGGCGCGAAGGCGGCGTTCGCTGGCCAGCCTGGCCTCGGACAGCCGGTGGTCGGCAGCGTCGAGAGATCCGCCGGCGAACTCACAGCGCTGATCCAGGAGGGCTACAAATCCTATTTCGGTTTCTTCGGCGCCAATGCCTTGTTCCACACGCCCGTCGATACGGCGGCATCGACCAGTCCAGCGATCATGGAGCCGATCGCCCGGTCCGTCGCGAAGTTGATCGAAGAACGCATGGCGCGCGCAAGCTGAGACGGCTCAAGCGCCTTTGCGTACGCCGCGCAGGAAAATGGCCACCGCCTTGCGGGCGCGTTGTTCGAGAAGGTAAGGCTGCATCGGCGTCTGGCCGTTGGAGAGCATCATCTTGAAGGCTGCGTCCTGCGTGACCATGCCGAGCAGCATGGCGGCGGCCTCTTCGCCATCCTCGATCTGATATTTTGTCCGCACCACCGGGGAGGAAAGCCAACCGGCGATGACCTGCCGCGGCAGGCCCTTGGGTCGGCCATGTTGTTGTTCGTGCTGCATCAGTTCAGGATAGCGGCGCACCTCGCTGACGATCAGCCGGAACAGGGCGACGGAGCGCGGCGAGGTCATGTGCTCGACGATCCGCATCACCAGACCATAAAGCTCGAGCTCGATATCGTCGCGGGAGGTCGGAGCGGGAAAATCGCCCATATCGGCGACATTCTCGGAGAGCAGGGCGCCGAGGAGTTCGAGCTGGCTTTTGAATTCGCGGTAGATGGTCTTCTTAGACATCCCCGCTTCCTGGGCGACGGCGTCCATGGTCGCGTGTTCGGGGGGGCCGTCGAGGAAGATCTTGCGGGCGGCGGCCAGGATACGATCGCGCGGTGAGGCCGTGGCGGCCGGCTGGTCGTGAGCTACCTGCATCTGCACTCCCTGGAGGTCTCAGGCCGGGTTTCACGCCGGCGCCGCAACCGTGATCCATTTAACACGATCGCCACCTTTGCAGACTATACAATAATGCTGTATGGAAACGCCAGAGTTTCCCCGAGATTGGACGATGATCCTCCTCAAGACGATCCGATCCGAGGCAGACAAACACCCGCTCCCGCAGGGGATTTCCCATGGGACGGAGCGTGCAATTCTGTCTCGCATCCTGTACGGAACACCTGGCCAACCCGACGCCGAATGCGGCGCGGCGATGGAACAAGATCGCACCAGCGACACTCCCTCCCCGAACGATCAAGGACAGCAGAAAATGATAACGCGCCCCGACATGACGCGCATTGGGATGATGGCAGGCGTGGGCCTTGTGGCGCTCGCGCTGAACTCCTGTGGCCAGAAGCCGGCGCCGGCTGAAACCATCCCGGTCGCGGGGGCCGCGTCCCAGCCGGTTCGCAGCAGCCAGATCCAGGCGATGCGGGTCACCCGCGTCGCCACCCGCGATCTCAACGAGAAGATTACCGCAACCGGCCGCCTCGTGGTTCGCGAAGAAGCCGCCGTCGGCACCGAACTTGCCGGCTACCGCGTCCAGGCGGTCTATGTCGATGAAGGCGATTGGGTGAAGCGAGGCCAGCCGCTGGCCAAGCTCGACGACACGCTGTTGCACTCCCAGATCGCCCAGGCCGAGGCGACGTTGGCGCAACAGACCGCCAACGCCGATTTCAACGACTCCAGCCTGAAGCGCACCGAAAGCCTGGCAACCGCCGGCGCCTCGTCCACCCAGGCGCTTGAGCAGGCGCGCATGCAGGCCGCCACCACCCACGCCGCCGTGCTTGCTGCGCAGGCCTCGGTCAATTCGATGAAGGTGATGGACGACCGCATGCTCCTGCGTGCGCCGGTCGCCGGCCGCATCCTGCAACGCACCCTTCGTCCGGGCGACATTTCCAGCCCGGCGGTGGCGACACCCTATTTCCGCATTGCGCGCGACGGCTTGATCGAACTTGACGCTGAACTGCCGGATGCGCGGCTTGCCCAGATCAAGATCGGCGACCCGGCGACGGTGACCCTGTCGTCAGGTGAAGTCTTCCACGGCAAGGTGCGTTTCATCAGCCCGCGGGTTGATCAGGCGACCAGCCTTGGACGCGCGCGCGTCGAGTTGGCGTATGATCCGGCGCTGCGTCCGGGCGGCTTCGGCCAGGCAGTGTTTGGCGGCCAGGCCAAGGGCGGCCTCACCGTGATCGCCAGCGCCATTCGCTATGAATCTGGCGGCCCCGTGGTGATGGTTGTTGGCGACGGCAACAAAGTATCGAGCGTGCCGGTGAAGATCGGCGACCGGATGGGCGGATATGTCCAGCTGCTCTCCGGTCCGGCCGCCAACGCGCGCGTTCTGGCGACAGGCTCGGCCTTCACGCTCGACGGCGACGTCATCCAGCCGGTTGAGGAAGAAGCCGCGGCAGCGCCGGCAGGTCAGGTCAAATCGCAATGAACCTGCGCATTTCCAGCTGGGCGATCCGCAATCCGATACCGGTTGTGGTCGCCTTCACGCTCGCCTGCATCGCCGGGGTCTATTTCTACACCCAGCTGCCGATCAAGCAATTCCCCAACATCAGCTTCCCCGCTGTGGTCGTCACCGTCGTCGAGGACGGCGCCGCGCCCACCGAGATGGAAAGCCAGATTACGCGTCTGGTCGAGAACTCGATCGCCAGCCTGCCCAATATCGAGCAGCTGGCCTCCACGGTTTCGCTCGGCGTCTCGACCACCGTCATTCAGTTCAAGATCGGTACTGACCTTCAGAAGGTGAAGGACGACGTCCGATCCAAGGTCGACGCCATCCGTATCAACTTGCCGGCGAGCATTCAGCCGCCCCTGGTCAACGCGCTCGATTTCACCGGCGGCGTGTTGATGACCTATGCGGTCAGCGCCCCAGCGATGTCATCGCCCGACCTGTCATGGTTCATCGACGACACGATTGCGCGCAACCTTCAGGCGATTCGAGGCGTCGGGCAGGTGACGCGGGTCGGCGGCGTCGACCGCGAAATCAACGTCACCATTGATCCGGTTCGCATGGCGGCGCTGGGGATCACGGCGGCTCAGGTCAACCAGGCGCTGCTCGGCTATTACCGCAACTATGGCGGCGGCAGGACCCAGGTCGGTGGATCCGAGACGACGGTGCGCGTGCTCGGCGAGGGCATTTCGGTCGAAGCACTCGGCAATCTCACCATCCCGCTGCTGACTGGCGGCTACGCCAAACTCTCCGATCTTGCCACGGTTGGCGACGGCTCGGGCGAGCAGCGCGGCTTCGCGCGCCTCGATGGTCGCCCGGTCGCCGGCTTCAACGTCGTCAAGGTCGACACCGCCTCCGAGGTCGACGTCGAGAACGGCGTCAATGCGGCGATCGCCAAGTTGGAGAAGGCTAATCCGGGCGTCACCGTCACCAAGGTCTTTTCGATCACCGATGGCACCCGCAAGAATTTCGAGGCCACCCAGGCCGTGCTGGTCGAAGGCATGATCCTTGCCGCCCTGGTGGTGTTCCTGTTCCTTCGCGACTGGCGCGCAACCTTGATCGCTGCGGCCGCCATGCCGCTGTCGCTGATCCCCACCTTTGCGGTCGTCGGCATGCTGGGGTTCAGCCTCAACGTCGTCACGTTGCTGGCGCTGACCCTGGTAATCGGCATCCTGGTTGACGACGCCATCGTCGAGATCGAGAACATTCAGAAGCGAACGCTCTCGGGATATTCGCCGTTCCGCGCCGCGATGGAAGGCGCCGACGCCATCGGCCTCGCCGTGCTCGCCACGACGGCCGCGATTGCCGTGGTGTTTCTGCCCACCTCGTTCATGCCGGGCATCCCCGGCCAGTTCTTCAAGGAGTTCGGCGTCACGGTTGCGGTCGCCGTCGTCTGCTCGCTGGCGGTGGCGCGGTTTGTCAGCCCGCTGATGGCCGCCTACTTCCTGACCAAACCCAAGAAGCTGCATGACGCGCGCAAGCTTCCGGCCTTGTACGAAAAGACGCTCACCTGGGCGCTCGATCATCGTTGGATTGCCTCAGGCTTGGGCTTCCTGACGCTGCTCGGCGGCGGTTGGGTCGCAGGCCAGCTGCCGACGGGGTTCATTCCCAAGGAAGATCTTGGCTACATCCAGTTCCAGATCGATGCGCCATCCGGCACGACGATTGACCAGATGAGTCGCGCTGCCCAGGATCTCGACAAGCTGATGCACGCGCAACCTGACGTCGAGCACGTCTTCATTTCAATTGGTTCGACCGGCGCCAACGGCGACCTTACCTCAGGCTCCGCCACGCTGGTGATGCCCGAGCACCACAAGGTGACGACCGAAGATCTGAAACAGCGCATTCGTCCGTTGCTGAACCAGATCCCCGACATTCGCGTAACCGCACTGCTCTCCGGTGGTGGTCCTGGCGGCGCCGACGTCGACATCATTCTAGCCTCCGAGAACGGCCCGGCGCTCGACAAGGCGCAGATGGCGCTGTTGCAGGAAATGCGGAAAATGCCGCAAATCCGGAACCCGCGCCTGTTCCCATCGCCACCCGGGCCGCAGCTGATTATCCGGCCCCGCGCCGCGGAGGCTTCGCGCCTCAACGTCTCGACTGACGAGATCGCTGCGGTCGCTCGCATTGCGACGACCGGGGACATCGAAGCCAACACGCCGAAATTCTCGGAAGGCAAACGCCGCCTGCCGATCCGCGTGCGTTTGCCCGAAGCGGTAAAGCTGGACGTTGCGACCCTGTCCAATCTGCGCCTTCCCACACGCGAGGGCGGCGCCACCACGCTTGGCGCCGTCGCTGACATCACGTTCGAGCAGGGGCCCAGCAGAATCCAGCGCTACGGACGTCAGCGTCGCGCCGACGTCCAGGCTGACCTTGCGCCGGGCATGGCCTCTGGTCAGGCCACTGCAGCGGTCGACAGGTCGGAGACCATCACCCACCTGCCGTCCGACGTGAAACGCGCCGCCATCGGCAACGAACAGGCGCAGCAACAGATGATGTCGGGCATCATCGTCGCGCTGCTTGCCGGTGTTGAGCTGATCTACAGCGTCATGGTTCTGCTCTTCAGGTCGGTGTTCAAGCCGATCGCCATTCTGATGTCGCTGCCGCTTGCCTTCTCGGGCGCCTTCCTCGCCTTGTTCATCGTCCACATGGAAATCTCCATGCCGGTGATGATCGGCTGCGTGCTGCTGCTCGGCATCGCCGCCAAGAACGCCATCCTGCTGGTCGAATTCACCATCGAAGCGGAGGATCGCGGCAAGTCCGCACGCGAGGCGATCTTCGAGGCCTGTCGCGAACGGGCGCGGCCGATCGTGATGACCACCGTTGCGATGTCGGCCGGCATGCTTCCGACGGCGTTGGGGATTGGCGAAGGCGCAGGCTTCCGTCAACCGATGGCGGTTGCGGTGATCGGCGGCTTGATCTCTTCGACTGTCCTGTCGCTGGTCCTGGTTCCGGTGATCTACTCGTTTGTCGACGGGTTTGAGCGCTGGTTGAAACCGCTGGCGGGCAAACTTGCAACGCCGCGCACAGCCGACGACGATAAATTGCTCAAGGGCGGCGAACTCTAGGGCGGCGAACTCTGGGGCGGAGCGGCTAGGCCGGTTCGTCGTCGGACACCGCCTCGCCGGCGCGGGCCGCCCAGATGACGCCGATGAAGAGACCCTTCATCCGCGGCAACAGCACGCCGCCAAGCAGGAGCACCAGCCCCGCCACAATCAGGAAGGGCAGCAGCGGAAACGCGTCGTTGCGCTTGGCGAAGATTATGAAGGCCGGCGAGACCAGGTGACCGACCAGGAGGATGGTCGCCCAGGCCGGGCCGTCATCGGCGCGAATGTCACCGGTGCGCAGCCCGCATTCGGAGCAGGCGTCCGCCTGTTTGAGATACCCGGCCAGAACCTTGCCCTTACCGCATTGCGGGCAGCGCACCGCCAGGCCGCGCCGGACGGCAAGCCAGACATCGCGTTTCGCGGGCAGGGCTAGGTCGCTCATGAGGTCGAGTTTGGGCCGCCTGCGCCAGGTGCGTCGATCAGGCCTTAGGTCGCAGGTTATTCATCGAGGAATTGCAGGCCCGCAGCGCCTTCGGTCTGCCACATCACTTTCGCCCATTTGCGGATCCGCAGTGTGGGTTCAGCGATGATCACCTGGTCGGTCAACGTCACCTTGCGGAAGAATTCAACCCGCATACCGGTATCGCTGACATTCTTGACCACCACGTCCATCCGCTCACCGCCTGAAAGGGTTACCGTGGCTTGCTTGAAGGTGGCCTGCCGGGGCGAGCGGGCGTCCTTTTTCTTGGTTGGCTGGTATTGTGTTTCTTCCAGCGCCGGTCGGGCCGCGATCTGACGCAGCCGATTCGCCAGCAGATCGCTGGCATTTGAAGGGCCGGGCTTCTTGAACATGTCCGCGCAAACAGCTCAGTCGTGAAAACGAAAGAGACGCTTTAACCCTTAAGAAATCACTTGAAACAACCAACGGCGAGGCCTTCGCGCTGCGCGATGTCCGATATCCGCGAGGGAATTTGGCAAATCGGACGGGTATTGCGCCGCACCCGCGCCCTGCGATTGACGCGTGGACGCTGCTAGTCTGCGCCGGGTCGGTTCGACCAGAATTCGCGGAACGCATGCCGCGGGTCGTCTTCGGCGTGGCTGTAACGGTCGAACACCATCGTGGTGCGCTTTGCGGTAGTGTAGGGGGCCCAGGCCGGGGTCTTCGGGTTGTTGGGATCGCCAGTTTCGGCGAACGCCACCCAGGCTGAAGCCAACTGATCTGCAACCCGTTTGGCCTCCAGCGTCGCATCATTGAGGCCGCCGCGGGTGTCATGCAGTGAGGGGCCGACGTCCGAGCCGTGCGGGGCGCCATACCGTCCGCCAAAGGCCGGGCTGGGCAGGGCGTAAAGATAGGTCCAGACCGGCGCCCCGCCCGCTGCGGATTGAGCCGCCTTGCGTTCGGACTGGATGATCGCCGAGCGCCGAAAACCGCTGTCGGTGTCGAGCCGGGCCTGGAGCACAAAAGGCGTCGCCACCGGATCATCGCGCCGATACATGGCGGCAAGCTCCTCGCCCTTCTCGGCTGCGCGTGATTTCGCGAACGCCTTGAAGCCGGCCTCGTTGAGATCGAAATTGGCCAGGCGATAGGCGCGCTCATCCATCACCGTCGAAATGATGGCCGGCACATTGGCCGAGACCGGCGGTGCGTCCGGGTCAAATGGATGACGCGGGATTTCGAGCCCGTCGACAATTGGCGAGAAGGTGCGCGGCGCCTCGCCCCGGCTGCGCATCTCGGCCTCCATCGTCGCCTGAGCTGCAAGAATGGTCTGGAAGGGCAGCGCCTGCAGCTTGACCGCATCGCCCTTGGCCAGCCCGACCGCCTTTAACAGCGCGGCGGTCGTCGGAGCGGTGGCTTCGCGGGTTGCAAGTTTCAGCGCCGCGCCGCTCATGATGCCGGCGCGATGGAACAGGCCCTTGGCGGACGGCATCGCCATCAGAACGCTGGTCTTGGCGCCGCCGCCGGACTGGCCGAACGCCAGCACCCGGTGGGGATCGCCGCCGAAGCTTTCGGCATTGGCCTTGATCCATTTGAGCGCCGCGATCAGGTCGAGCTGGCCGGCGACGCCGGAACTCGCGAATTTCGGACCTTCGTCCATCAAGTTGAGATAGCCGAAGGCGCCCAGCCGGTGGTTGATCGTGATCACCACGGCATTGCCAAAACGCGCCAGCTCCTCGCCGTCATAACCGAGCGAGTTGCCCGAGCCGCCGTAATAGCCGCCGCCATGAATGTGGAGCATCACCGGCCGTTTGGCGTTGCGATCCACACTCGGCGTCCAGATGTTGAGGACGAGGCAGTCCTCGCCCATGCCGCCGGGCTGCACGTCGAAGAAGATCAGGCCGGTGTAATCGCTGGTCCGCGCGGCGGGCATCTGCGGGGCGTACTGGCCGTAATTGGTCGCATCGCGCACGCCGGCGAATTTGGGGGCCGGCTGGGGCGGCATGAAACGGTTCTTGCCGGAGGTCTCGGCGCCATAGTGCACGCCCTTGAACATGGTAACGCCACCGACCGCCGTGCCGCGGTACTTGCCCTCAGTCGTCTCGACGACGGGAAAAATATCGGCGGCGGTGACCGCGGACGCAGACCCTGCAAGTCCAAACGCTCCGCCGAGCAGCAGCGCGCCGCGTCGCGTCATCTTCCACGTCATGTCTCGCTCCCTTGGCCCGGGTTTTGGGGCGCCGGGGTTTTGGCCCCGGGTTTTGACACCGGGCTAACCGATATTGACCGCCATGCCGCCATCGACAGGCAGGGCGACGCCGGTGATGAACTTGGCTTCCTCCGAACACAGGAATAGCGCGGCGTAGGCTGTATCCCAGCCGGTGCCCATATGACCCATGGGAACACGTGCACTGCGTTCGCTGCGGAGCTTTTCAGGATCGATGCCGCGCGCCGCTGAAATGCCGCAGATCGCCATCGGCGTGTCCATCAGGCCGGGCATGATGACGTTGCAGCGGATGCCGTGCTTGGCGTTGCCGACGGCGACGACCGTGGTCAGTCGGTTCACCGCCATTTTCGAGACCTCGTAGGTCACCATGTGCGAGCCAGCGATGGCGGCGAGCGAAGAGATGTTGAGAATCGCGCCGGATTTCTGCTCGCGCATAACCGGCAGCACATGACGGATTGTCGCCGTCATCGATTTGAGGTTGATCCCCATGATGCGATCCCAGTGTTCTTCTTCAATCCCGTGAGGGGGAGCATCGCCGCGGCCGGTGCCGACATTGTTGACCAGGATATCGATGCGACCCATGCGCGTTTTGGCTTCGGTCGCGATCGAGGCGCACTCGGCCCACTTGGTCACATCGGCGGCGAAAGCGGAGGCCTTGCCGCCTTCCTTGGTGATCATCGCGACGGTTTCGATGGCGCTGTCGAGGCGGTTATCAACGCACAACACCTCGGCGCCTTCGCGTGCGAAGAGGATTGCCATGGCGCGGCCATTGCCAATCGTCTCGCCGCCAAGGTCAGCGCCTGCGGTCTGCCCGGCGCCGACGACGATCGCCTTTTTCCCGGCCAGGCGCGCCATCTCAGAATGCTTTCAGGTCTGGATCGAGGGTTTGACCTGGGTCGAGCTGGATACCGAACGAGTTCAGGATCATCGAGACCTGGGTGTATTGTCCCGCCGTGAACACGACGTCCATGCACTGACGCTCGGAAAAGTGTTTCGCAAGCTCACTCCAGGATGCATTTGAGACGAAGTGGTCGCGATTGAGGTCGTCCGCCGCCGCGATTAGCGCCCCTTCGCTGGCGGTCCAGCCCTCTGCGCCGGCGCCAGCCTTGATGCGCTCGATCTCGGCCGGGTTGAGGCCGGATTCGAGGCCGATGCGATGGTGCTGCGTCCACTCATAGCCTGACTTGCAGAGCCAGCCGGTCCGCAGGATGACGATCTCGCGCTCGCGCGGCGTCAGTGAGTTGCGGTTCAGCACATATCCGCCCCACCAGTTGAAAGCGCGGTAGGCATCGGGGATACGCACCAAGGTGCGAAAGATATTGAGCACGCCGCCGACGCGCTCGGCCGCCTTGCCGAGACGCTCTTTTTGTTCTGGCGTGAACTCGTCGTCCTTGAGCGGAGCGATGCGGGGCTTGGCCAGTCTCATTTGGGGTTGCGCCTTCAGCCGTTGGATTTCGGGGCGGGCATCGGGTCGGCCGGGGCAGGCGCAGCGGGCGCACGCAGCGGCAGCAGCTCCAACACATAGCCGTCCGGGTCCTTCGCCAGGCCGACGACGGCCCCGCCGACCTCGGCGCTGGGCTGGGGCTCGCGCGTCACTGTAAATCCCGCGGCCTTGATCTTCGCCGCCAGCGCCGCCGGATCCTTGGTGCGGGTGACGATCTTCACGGGCAGGTCCTTGTAGGTGCGCTTCGACCCATCGATCCAGTGCATCAGCACGATGTAGCTCTCGGCGTCGGGATAACCGACGACAACTTCCTTGATGTAGCTGAGATCGTATTTGGTGAGGATCTTCATCCCCATGACCTCGGTGTAGAATTTCGTCGATGCATCGAGATCGGAGACGCCGATGCCGACGGCCGAGAGCAGGGGATCTTTGGCGGGCGTGGGCGCAGGAGCAATCGGCGCAGGGGGCGCAGCCGCGGTGGGTGCCGGTGTGGAATTAGGGCTGCAGGCAGCTATCATCAACGCGACGAGTGCGCTCGCCGTCAGCATCGGTTTCATCGCCAATCCCTCCCAGACGTTTCTTGTGCTGGTCTTCTTTAGCGCTGCAGCGGCCGCCCCGCCAGCCGGATCAGGGAATGACCGGCGAGCTCGCCGGCTTCGGCCAGCGGGTCGAGAAACAGAAATCCGTCCTCATCCATCCGGCCGGAGACGCCGGTGCGGACGAAGTCGTTCTCGTCGAGCAGCCCGTCTTCATCCCTGACCCCGATCAGGCGACGCTCGATTGAATCCGGCGTGCGGGCCCAGACTTCGCCGATCGCATTTGGCGGCAGGCGCCGACCCGCCCCGTTTCGGATCTCGACCACGACCCCATGCCCCGGACGGCCGCAGGTGCCGGGCCGGGCATCCGGCGCCGCGGCGGGAAGGCGCGTGATCAGCCCGGTTTCGGGCAGTCCAAAGCTCTGCGTCACGATCGGCCCGAACCTTTCGATGAGCCAGTCCCTGAGCGGGCCCGGTGCGCCGCCGCCGCCAACATTGACGAGCTGAAGCGAGGAGAGATCGAACGAGCGGATATGCGCAGGGTCGATATCGGTCAGCTGCTGGAAAGCGCCCGGCAGATCCACCCAGTCAGTGACCCGGCGGCGCTCGATCGCACGCAGCGCTGCGAGTGGTTCATAGCGCGGCAGAAGAACCATGCGGCGACCCGCAGCGAGCCCCTGCCAGATCTGCTGGATCGCATAGGCGTGATGAGCCCCGAGGCTGATCAGAGAAACGCCATCATCCGGCGTCGGCGTTTTCGACACGGCGGCGAGCGCGATGCGTCGTTGGGGGACCCTCACGGCG
>JANMWT010000264.1:0-4506 GCA_031394145.1 Alphaproteobacteria bacterium
CGGCAGCGACACGACCGGCAGGGCATCGAAGCCCTCGATGCGAATCAGCTCTTCGACAATGTCGGCCGAGCCTTCGACGTCAGGCCGGAAGGTCGGGACCTCAACCGTCCAGATATCGTCCTTGGCGCCAGGCTTGCCGGGGTCGAAACCCAGGTCCTTCAATATGCTGATCATCCGCGCTGGTTTCATGTCGACGCCGGTGAGGCGCGCCATGTCGCGCAGTTTGAACGCCACGGCTGGCCGACCCGCGGGGGCCTTGCCGGCAACGACCAGATCGGACGCCTCGCCGCCGCAGGCATCGAGGATCAGCTTGGTTGCGAGCTCAATGCCGTCGACATGGCTTGCGGGATCGATGCCGCGTTCGAAGCGGAAGCGCGCATCCGAGATGATGCCCGAGGCGCGGCCCGTGCGCGCGGTGCGGTCGGGATCGAAATAGGCCGCTTCGAGGAACACGTCGGTGGTGCCGGCCTCGACTGCCGTCGTCAGCCCGCCCATGACGCCGCCGAGGCCAATGACGCGCTCGCCCTGGTCATCGGTGATGGTGCAGTAGTCCGGCGCGACGGCGTACTTGCCGCCAACCAGCGCATCGAACGCTTCATCGGTGCGGCCGAGGCGCACGGTGATGTCGCCGATCAGTTTCTCAGCATCATAGGCATGCAGCGGTCGCGCGCGATCGAAGGAGATGTAGTTGGTGACGTCGACCAGCATGTTCTTGGGATTGATGCCGATGGCCTTCAATCGCATCTGCATCCATTCTGGCGAAGGGCCGTTCTTCAATCCGCGGATCAGCCGGCCGGCGAAGACCGGACTGGCGTCCGGCGCATCGAGGATGATCGAAATCGGGCACGGGAATGTGCTCTTCACCGCCTCGGTCTTCGGCGCGACGAACTTGCCAACGCCCTTGGCGGCAAGATCGCGCGCGATGCCGACGACGCCGAGCCAGTCGGGCCGGTTGGGCGTCACCTCGAAATCGATGACCGGATCGACCGCGCCCAGCGCATCGGCGATGGGCACGCCGGTTTTCAGCGTGTCCGGCAGCTCGATGATACCGCCATCGGCGATCGCTTCCTCGTCGGTGAGGCCGAGCGCGTGGGCGCGGGGCTGCCATTCATCGAAGTGAGCGATGCGCAGGCGGAACGGGTCTTCACCCGTCTCCATCTCGGCGCCTGAGCACAGCATGCCATTGGAGATGACGCCGCGCACCGGCTTGGGGGCCAGCGTGATCTTCGATCCCGGGATATAGGCGCCAATCGGCGCATAGGCGGTAACCAGCCCGGGGCGCGCATTGAGGCCGCCGCAGACGATCTCCTTGATGCCATCGACCGTCTCGACCTGGCAGACCTGCAGCTTGTCGGCGTTGGGGTGCTGCTTGGCCGAGACGATGCGGCAGACGGTGAACTGCTTCAGCGCCTCGCGCGGATCGTGCACTGCTTCGACCTCGAGGCCCGCCAGGATCATGGCGTCGAGAATCGCCGGCAACTCCGCGTCGGTCTGGAGGTAGTCCTTCAGCCAGGAGAGGGTGAATTTCATCGGCGTCGGTCCTAGCGGGTCACGATCGGGAAGTTCGAGCGCGGCTGTTCGAGCCAGCTAACGAGGCGGGCAAAGGCGCCGGCGTCGCCCACGATCTTGGCGGAACCGTCGGCGACCTTGGGCGCGAGGGGCACGCCGCCGAGAAGCGCGGCGAGGAAGTCCGTTCGTTTCAGCGTCAACGTGGCGTCGACCGCTCCAGGCGCGGCGATTGGGCGGTGGATCAGCACGCCGTTGGCGACCGTAACGTAGGTCTTCTCGTTGCTGTCGGTGAAGTTGATCTGCAGCTTAAGCGCACTGGCGCCGGCCTTGTCGGCGTTGAGGCGCACAGCCAGCAGATCGAACAACATGGGCGTCGGCAGGTTGGCGATGACGCCTGCCTGCGTCGAGGCCGGGCGGCTGGGCGTCGCGGCGGCGCCGCTCAGTTCCGAGGCGCCGGTGAGGTAGATGTTGCGCCAGAGCGAGTTCTCGCTCTGCCAGCCGAGCTGTTCATAACAACGCGCGAGCAGCTGACGCGCGGCCGTGTCGTTGGCGTCAGCCATCACGGCGCGGTTCAGCAGCTCCGCCGCCCAGGCATAGTCGCCCTTGTCGTAGGCGGCTTGCGCCATGCTGCGCACTTTCCCCGCCCCGCCCATCGCCTCGACATACTTCTTGCCGGTTTCAGCGGGCGGGTTGGGCGACAAATGCACCGGGTTGGCGTCATACCAGCCCATGTAGAACTGGTAGACGGCGCGGCTGTTGAAGCTCAGCGAGCCATAATATGGCCGGTCATACCATTGCTGTTCGAGCGCGGCGGGCAGCTTGATCGTCGCTGCGATCTCATCGCCCGTGAGGCCCTGGTTCATCAGGCGCACGGTCTGGTCGTGCAGGTAGGCGTAAGCGTCGCGGTGCTTGGCGATGTAGTCGTCGATCTCCTGCCGGCCGAAACGCGGCCAGCCATGGCTGGTGATCAGCACGTCCGAGTCGCCGAACAGGTCGAGTGAACGGGTGAGGTTCTCGGCCCAGACTTTTGCGTCGCGCACCACGGCGCCGCGCGGCGTCAGGATGTTGTGCTGCGTGGCGTTGGCGTTCTCGGCGAGGTCAACGATTTTCCAGTCCGGGAAATCGATGTTCATCTCGGCAGGGGATTCGGTGCCGTTGGTCAGCTGCCAGACCATCTTCACGCCGTCGACGACGACCGGCTTGCCGGTCTCGGTCACTTCCTGCGTCGGCGGGATCAGAGCGGACGTGCCCACCGCCAGCGCCGGGCCGATGCCGGCATTGACTTGTCCGAGCACGCCCTTGGGTAGCGCCACGCCGAACTGATAGGCGGCGCGGCGCTGCATCGCCGGGCCGGCGATCACGTTCTCGCCCACGGCGGCTTCGAGGAAGCCCTTGGGCGCCAGCACCTTCACCTTGCCGGCTTTCACCTCATCGATCGTGACGAGGCCGCCCGCGCCGCCGAAATGGTCGGTATGGGCGTGGGTATAGATGATCGCCTTGATCGGGCGCTTGCCGACATGCTCGTTGACGAGGTCGAGCGCGGCCTTCGCCGTTTCGGCTGAGCCCAGCGTGTCGATGATGATCCAGCCAGTATCGCCTTTCACGAAGGTGATGTTGGCAAGGTCGAAGCCGCGCACCTGCCAGATGCGATCCGACACCTGGAAGAGGCCGTGCTTGGCCATCAGCTGCGCCTGTCGCCACAGGCTGGGGTTCACCGTGCGCGGAGCCTCGCCCTTGGTGAAGTCGTACTGGTTGAGGTCCCACACCACGGCGCCGGCAGCGTTCTTGATCAGCGGATCGGTCCGGGTGGCGACGAAGCCCAGCTTGGCGAAATCGAAATCGCGCGTGTCGGAGAAGGGGAGGTCGGCTTTCGTCTGGGCGTTGACCGCGAGCGTGGTCGCGGAGGGTTTTTCGACCGGCGTCTGGGCATCGGCCGCAACCGCCGCAAGCAGAGCGGCAACTCCGATCGTAATCCCGCGAACAGCAGCCATCACGAAAGTCCCCCTGTCACCGTCGGCAGCAGCCATGGTTTGAAGCCGTAGTGTTTGATCCAGTCGACGTCGGCTTCGAAGTACGGCCGCAAATCCGGCATGCCGTATTTCAACATGGCGAGACGATCGACGCCCAAACCAAACGCGAAGCCCTGGTATTCGTCCGGGTCGAGGCCGCAATTGCGCAGCACTTTGGGATGCACCATCCCGCAGCCCAAGATCTCCAGCCAGTCCTTGCCCTCGCCGACCTTGATCTCGGCGCCCGATCGATCGCAGCGGATGTCCATCTCGGCGCTCGGTTCGGTGAACGGGAAATAGTGAGGGCGCAGGCGCGACTGGGCCGTCGGCACTTCGAAGAAGCGCGAGAAAGCTTCGGTAAGGCAGGTCTTGAGGTGACCCATGTGGGTGGTCTTGTCGATCACCAGACCCTCGATTTGATGGAACATCGGCGTATGGGTTGCGTCCCAGTCCTTGCGGAAGACGCGGCCGGGAATGATCACCCGGATTGGCGGCTTGCTGGTCATCATGGTGCGGATCTGCACTGGCGAGGTGTGGGTTCGCAGCACCTTGCGTGAGCCATCGGACGCAGGCTTCAGGAAGAAGGTGTCGTGCATCTCGCGCGCCGGGTGGCCGGGCGGGAAATTCAGGGCAGTGAAGTTGTGGAAGTCATCCTCGATGTCGGGCCCCTCGGCGACCGTAAAGCCCATGTCGGCGAAGATCGCCGCCAGCTCCTCGAACACCTGCATGACAGGATGCAGCGCACCGACTGCTTCGGGGCGCGGCGGCAAGGTAAGGTCTTCGCGTTCGAGTTCGAGGCGCTTGTTCAGCGTCACCAGCTCGAGTTCGGCCTTGCGCGCCAAGATCGCACGTGTGAGCCGGTCCTTGAGGCCGTTGAGCGCTGGTCCTGCGGCGGTCCGCTGTTCGGGCGTCATGCCGCCGAGTTCGCGCATCAGGAGCGAGACGCGGCCCTTCTTGCCAAGTTCGGCGACGCGGATGGCTTCGAGCG
>JANMWT010000292.1:0-2744 GCA_031394145.1 Alphaproteobacteria bacterium
TTGTCGACATCACCGGGCAGCCCGCCGCCGAGGTTGAGCAGGATCAGCCGGATCGCGCGCCCGACCACGCCGTTGCTCCAGGCGCCGGGCCCGAACAGGTTGTTGCCGCCATGGATGCCGAGCGACCCGGCCAGCGGGCCGTTGACCATCAACAGCGGCGCCACGCAGTGCGTGGTGGTCTGCAGGCCATAAAGATTGAAGGCGGGATCGAGCATCGCATCGAGCGCGGCCAGCAGCACCGGCATGTGTTGCGGCCCGCATCCGGCCATCAAGGCATTGACGGCAACGTGCTCCACGGTCGCCGCACCCATCAGCGGCGGCACCAGTCCCACCGGCTGATGCGCGGGGCGGTCAAGATCGCGCAACATCCGCTCAACCCGTGCGCGGGTCGGCGGCACGACCGGCAGGCCGTCGGTCCAGCGTTGCCGCCGGAAGAACGCCTGCAGGCCGTCCCATTCGTCCTGGTCCGGCGCCTCGATCCATTCCGCGCGTACCGCCGTCGCAGGCGCCTGGGTCGCGGCGCTCGGCGCGCGGGTCAATTTGTCGAGCATTTCGTCGAATGCGGCATCGACCTTGGCCAGCACCGATTCGACCGCGGTGCCGCCGATCGGATGCGGCAGCACCACCAGCGGCAGCGCCGCCAGGCCCAGATTGCGCGCCTGGATGCCCGCCAGGTTGACAAAAGGCGTGCTGATCAGGGTGACGGTCGGCAGCCCCGTCTTCTCCAGTTCGATACTGTCGTGGACACTCCACGACGTGCAGGACCCTCAGTCGCCGAGAGCGGTGATCACCACATCGGCGTTTTCACGCAGGGCGCGCAGAACGTCGGCATCGGCAGGCAGGGACGGATGTTTCTTCGAGATGTAGAAACTGCGCACCTCGGGATGGCGCTCCGCCAGGCGCGCGGCGATGTGCGCCAGCATGGTGTCGACCGGCGCCTTGGTGTTGTCGAACAGGCCCACGCGCAGCCCGCTCAACGATGGCGGGCGCGGACTCAAGGCGAAATGGGTGGTGCTGGCAAGCGCTTGCGGCGAGCAGAGGATCATGGTGTCTCCTTTATCGATCGGTACCGGGCGCGCCAGTGCGGATTCCGGGATCATGACCCGCCTGCCTGGCGCGCGAAAAGCATTATGGCATCTGGTTCCGGCGGTTGATGTGCCGACACCGAAAGCCTGATTCAGCGCAATCGCGTCAAGCGCTTTGCCAATATCGAATCCGTTGCCAGACGCGAATTGAATCAATTGCACGCGGCCGCACGTCTCGATTTTTTGCGCGTCCCGCCCGGCAACAACTTCGAAGCACTCGCCGGCGACCGTAAAGGGCAGCACAGCATTCGTATCAACGCCCGATTTCGAGTGTGCTTTGTGTGGACGCCGCAAGGACCGAAGAATGTCAAAATCGCCGACTACCACTGATGGAGTTTGAATATGGTCAGGAAATTGCCCCCCATTCACGCCGGTGAAATTCTGCGTGAGGAATTCATGAAACCGCTCGGCCTGTCGAGCAATGCGCTCGCACGCGCGCTGGAGGTGACGCCGGCGCGAATCAATGAAATCGTGCGTGAACAGCGCGGCATCAGCGCCGATTCCGCGCTCCGGCTTGCGCGTTATTTCGGAACCGATGCGCAAAGCTGGATGAATCTGCAGACCCATTACGAGATTCAGTGCGCCGAAGATGCGGCAGGACGTGCGATTCGAAGGATTGCCCCGCGTATGAACCAGGCGCTCGCGGCGTAGTGGTCCATCCTCGATCTGCAACGTGACGCGCGCCCGATCAAGGCGACCTGCTTTGGGTGTTGCGCCCGTTACGCCAGTGAAAACAATGCGTTCGCCGAGGCCAGGCGTTCAAGCGCGCTGGCAATCGCGCGGTCGTCGAAGATCCGCAACTTGCGGACGGCCGAGGCTTCGCCCGCAGGCCAGCGCGCCAGGCCTTGCCGAATGCCTTGTACCGAAGGCGCGCAATCGGCACGCTTGATGAGCCAGTCGACAGTCGCGAGCAGCTCCATTCCGAAGGGTGACTCGTAACCGTCGATGATGCGCGAGGTGGCTTCGAGGGCTTCGAGGTACGGCTTGGCGGGGGCGCTCTTGAGGTAGGCCTGCACCGCGTCCTTGCGGGAATCGTCGAACCAGATGGTGTCGAGAGGCCCGGCGTCTGCGATGCGCTTTTCGCAATGCAGGTAGCTGCCGTCGAGGTCGTTCAACAAATGCGCGAGACGCTTGGCGTAGGGTCCGAAGCGATTCGCTTCGAACTGGAGATCGAACGGATTGTCGGTAGCGAGCGTCTCGATGGCCTGCTCAAGGAACCACGCGAACTTCTGGATTTCCAGCAGGCTGCATTCCATCCCCAAAACCCAATACCGCCGCACAAGTTCGGCGATCAACGCGCGCGCCGGCGTCAGGCCCTCGACGCCAGACCGCTTGGCGACGTTCTGGTATTCGGCGGTAGGCTCGTATACGAGAATTCCCGTGTCTTCGAGGTCGGCCAACCGCTCTTCAATTTTGCGGCGCACATGGGACCAGGCGAGCCCGCCATTGCCGGCGCCGAGGGGCGGTATCGCGACCGAGCGAATACGGTTTTCGACCAGAAATCGGCGCAGGTCACGCAGGCCTTCCTCGACCCACTCCAGGCGCGACGGGGCACGCCAGTGCTGCTTGGTGGGGAAATTGACGACCCAGCGCGGGCCATCGAGTTCGCCGGTCTCGGTCACAAACATCTTCCCGACGCGCACCTCGCCAGCCGTGCAC
>JANMWT010000293.1:0-11490 GCA_031394145.1 Alphaproteobacteria bacterium
GCGTGGTTGATGATCCAGGCGATCTGCTCCGGGAAGAGGCGCGGGTTCACCGTGTGCAGCACGCCGCCGATGCACATCGCGCCGTACCAGGTCTCCATGTGGCGGCCGGTGTTCCAGGCCAGTGTGGCGATGCGGTCGCCCTGCTGCATGCCGTCCTCAAGCAGTGCTGAAGAGACCTGTTTTGCCCGATCATAGATCTCGGCATAGGTCTGACGGACGAGCGGTCCCTCGACCGAGCGGGTGATCACTTCGCGAAAGCCGTGATTGATCCGCGCGTGCTCCAGCACCTTGTTCACGGTCAGCGGATAATCCTGCATCAGGCCCAGCATGGGCTGGCGCGGCTCAGGCCGGCTTCCGGGCATCGCCGAAGCGATCCCCGGGACAGCCGGCGCTAGCCTGTCCGCTAGCCTGTCCGCTGGCCTGTCCGCTGGCTTATCCGCTGGCTTGGTTGCGGTGTCCGACTTGTTCTTACCCATGCCAAACATGATGACTGCGCCTCCCGCGCGCATATAGGTTTGCGCTATCGGCGGCAGACTAATCGGCGCGCCCGCTGGCGGCAATTGCGATTAGACGGCGCCTAGGGGGATATCCGCGTGGAGCGACTTGTTTTCGCCGCGCTTCTCGCCCTTGGCCTCGCCAGCTGCGGCAAATCCAGCACGCCAGAGGCGACCGCCTCGCCCCAGGCGATCAAACCGGCCGGCCGTGAGGCCATTCCCGACCCCTCCTTCGCAAGACCCGCCGCCAGCTTGTCGACCCGGCTCGCCTGCCTGCGTCACTCCGGAGGCCTGGTCCTGGTCGGCCACCGCGGCGGCCCGACGCGCGACTTCCCGGCCAACGCGCTTGAAACCCTCGAACGCACCTACAGCGCTGGAACCCATGGCGTGGAGATCGACATCGCGCAGACCCGCGATGGCAAGCTTTACCTGATGCATGACGACACCCTTGAGCGCGCCACCGCCGGCCATGGCGCGCCGGACAGTCTTTCCTGGGCGGAAGTCCGCAGGCTGAACCTTCGCTCGGGCCAAAAAGACAGCAGGTATCATCCTGCCGGCCTCGACGCCGTGCTGGACTGGGCCGTGACCCGCCAGGCGCTGATCGAACTCGACCGCAAGGACACGACCTCGTTCGAAGCCATGGCCGACGCCGTGCACCGCGCGCACGCCGAGAACAATGTGCTGGTGGTGACTTACACCGACGCCCAGACCGAGGAGGTCCACGCCAAGGCCCCCGACCTCACAATCGTCGCTTCGATTCACAGCGTCGGCCAACTCGCCGGCTTGCTGAGACGCGGGGTTCCAGCCGAAACCCTGGTTGCCTGGACCGGCACATCCCACCCCGACCCTGCGCTCTGGAAGGCGCTGAAGGCAAAAGGTGTGGCGTCCGCTTTCGGTACGCTGGGGCCGCGGGGGAAGAGCCTTGATTCAGCCTACTGGGCTGATGGCAACGGTTCTGAATATCAGGATCTCGTCACCGCAGGCCTCGATGTCCTGGTGACCGACCTCTCAGACAGAGTGTCCCGCGAGCTGGCCGGCCCGCTCGAAAAAGGTCGGGCTTGCGGTTTCTGAATGCGGCGCTGCTTGGCCATGCAGAATTGACGCGCCGCAGCAAACAGCCGCGCTCTTCCCTTCCGCGTCGCGGCAAACCGGCCTCGACGTGACGCGAGACCCGGAACCCGGCAATTTGACGCAAAGTCCGTTGACGCAATTCACAGTTTCCGACCGCTTCTTGCGCTTTGTGAGTTCTGCTGCGGCGCCGGAGCGGCTTTTTCCTCTCGACGACGGGGCGGGCGCATCGTTAAGGGATGCATGGCGAAGCGGCAGTGAAGGGAGTAGCCTGTCTGCTCATCGATCCGTCGAAGGACGGGTCTGGAATCAACCGGCTCGCCTCAGCTTGGGGTCGATCGCGGCCCCGGTCAGGGCCTTTCGCCCAAGGCGCGAATCATGGTCCCGGGAAGTGCCTGAGTTGGGTGCGGAGATGGCACAATTACTGCTCTCGTCATGAGCGGATGGTGAATTTCGGCGGGCCTCCTGTGCTGCGCCGTCACGCGGTATTCGACCAAGAGGCATAATCCTCCGGCGATGCCGTTTTAGCGTAGGGCAGATGGGGTTTCCTTCAATGAAGATGGTGGACCAGACACTCGTGGCAACAAAAAGCGTAACGACGGATCGGAGCCAGTCCTCAGTTCCCGGTCTCGAGCCGGCGCCGACGCAACACAAACGTCTGGTCGAGTGGGTTCGCGAGATCGCGGCCCTGACCAAGCCCGATCGCGTCTACTGGTGCGATGGCTCACAAGCCGAGTGGGAGCGTCTCACCTCCGAACTGGTCGCCCAGGGAACGCTGAAACGCCTCAACCCCGCCAAGCGTCCAAATTCCTTCTACGCCGCGTCCGACCCGAAAGACGTGGCGCGCGTCGAAAGCCGCACCTTCATCTGCTCCGAGAAACAGGACGACGCCGGTCCGACCAACAACTGGAAAGCGCCCGTCGAGATGCGCGCTATCCTCAAGCCCCTGTTTGACGGGTCGATGCGCGGCCGCACCATGTACGTCGTGCCGTTCTGCATGGGCCCGCTTGGATCGCCGATTTCCGCTCTCGGCGTTGAAATCACCGATTCCCCCTACGTCGCCATCTCGATGCGGGTGATGACCCGCATGGGCCGCCCGGCGCTCAAACAGATGGGCGATGACGGCTTCTTCGTTCCGGCCGTTCACACCCTCGGCGCGCCGCTCGCCCCGGGTCAGAAGGACGTCGCCTGGCCGTGCAACGACGAGAAATACATCACCCACTTCCCCGAGACCCGCGAGATCTGGTCGTACGGCTCGGGCTATGGCGGCAACGCCCTGCTTGGCAAGAAGTGCTATGCGCTGCGCATCGCCTCGATCATGGCGCGCGACGAAGGCTGGCTTGCCGAGCACATGCTGATCCTCAAGCTCACCTCGCCGCAGGGTTCGGTGAAGTATGTCGCCGCGGCTTTTCCGTCGGCCTGCGGCAAGACCAACTTGGCGATGCTCGAGCCCACCATCCCCGGCTGGAAGGCCGAGACCATCGGCGATGACATCTGCTGGATGCGCTATGGCGAGCATGGCCGGCTCTATGCCATCAACCCGGAGGCCGGCTTCTTCGGCGTCGCCCCGGGCACCTCGGAAGCCACCAACAAGAACGCGCTCCATTCCTGCAACAAGAACACGGTGTTCACCAACGTTGCGCTCACCGCGGACGGCGATGTCTGGTGGGAAGGCATGACCAAGGAACCGCCGGCCAACCTCACCGACTGGCGCGGCCGCGCCTGGTCGCCTGCGATGGGCGAACCGGCTGCCCACCCGAATGCCCGCTTCGCCTGCCCGGCCGACCAGTGCCCGGTGATCGCCGCGGAATGGCAGGACCCGAAAGGCGTGCCGATCTCCGCCATCCTGTTTGGCGGCCGCCGCGCCTCTGCGGTTCCGCTGGTGACCGAAGCGTTTGACTGGGAGCACGGCGTCTTCATGGGCTCGACCGTCGCCTCGGAAGGCACGGCGGCGGCCGAAAACAAGGTCGGCGAGCTGCGCCGGGACCCGTTCGCGATGCTGCCCTTCGCCGGCTACAACATGGGCGATTATTTCGGCCACTGGCTCAAAGTCGGCGCGGCTGCGAAAGACCAATCGAAGCTGCCGCGGATCTTCTTCGTCAACTGGTTCCGCAAGGACCCGAACGGCAAGTTCATCTGGCCGGGCTTCGGGGAGAACAGCCGCGTCTTGAAATGGATTGTCGAGCGTCTGGACGGCAAGGCCCAGGCACACGACACCGCCATCGGCCGCGTGCCGACGAAAACCTCGCTCGACGTCGGCGGCCTCGGCCTCACCGATGCGCAGCTCGACACCCTGCTCGGCGTCGACCATGTCGTGTGGCGCGAGGAAGCCTCACTCATCCCCGCCTTCTTCGACAAGTTCGGCGACCACCTGCCAAAGGCGCTCTGGGACCAGCACAAGGGTCTTGTTCAAAGGCTCGGCTAAGCCAGCTGACTCAACCAGCACGCAGGGGCCCGCCGGAAACGGCGGGCCCTTTTGTATTTCGGCCGACCGAATTTTAGCAGGCTTGCGCATCAGGCGATCTGCCGCCAACCTTGGAATTGGGCTTGGGGGATTTCGAATATGACAAATGACCCTGCAGCCATTGCTGCGACAGCGGACAATCTGTTTGCACCTACATCCAACCTAACAGCGGGCTTCAGTTGGTCGCCCAGGGCGCGGCGACTCGGGACTTTGCGGCGCTGGCTTGTCGTAGGCTTGTGGTAGGCTTGTGGTTTTACATCTTCACACAAGCGCTGGGCGTCGCTTACTCGGCAACCCAAGTGCTGACGCCTTATGCGATCCCCTTCGTGAGCGTTGACGAGGTGTCCACGAACGCCACGCAAGCGGTTGTCGTGTTGCTGCAGGCGCCTACGGGCTCGGCGATCTTATCGGCCTGGTTCTCTGCGCTTTTCTGTTTGCACGCTTTGCTTATCGAGCAACGAACAATTTGTGGCTTTCCAGAGCGCGAGGCCTGACCGTTACGCCGCCGTGGGCGGTTGAATGGTACGTCGTTCCGTTCGCCAACCTCGTCAAACCGCTGGCATCGATGAACGAGATGTGGCGAAGCTCGCATCAACCTGAAACGCCAACCAAAGTGAAATCCCCTGCAGGGCTGTGGTGGGGGCTATGGATCGTGGGGAACATAACCGCTGCAATAGGCAGCCTCATCGAGCGTGATGCTACGCGCAACGGATTTCTCGATATCTATCAAACCGCACATCTCTTCTTGATCGCCAATGACGTGTTGATGATCGGCGCCGCGGTTGCGCTTCTGTGGCTGACCAAACGCATTCGTATGGCTCAGGACAAGTTGTTCGACGAAGCGAATTTCTAGTCTGGGCTCGGTGCGATTTGCCTGCCGTTTCTGTCCAGCCCGAATTCTTTCCGAACTTTCTTCGACAAGCCGGCCGCCACGATCGCGTGCGAAGCCTCAAGGTAGGCCTTGAGGTCGCGATCCTTCAGGCCTGGCTTGGCGAAGGTCTGGATCCACTTCATGCCGCGCGAGGCGAGATAAGGCGCCGGCCGGCAGCCGGGCGCATCGCGCAAGACCTCCCAGCCAATCTCCGACGCCTTGAAGGTGATGGCTGGATGCGAGCCTGGCGCCCAACCGCCGATGGCGAAGACTTTGCCGCCGACCTTCCAGACGTGGCTTCCGCCCCATTGGCAGACATAGCTGGTCGCTGGCAGCGAACCGCAGAAGGCGTTGTACGCTTCGTAGGTCATCGCCCGGCGCTAGCGGGTTGTATCGACGCCGGTCTCGCCGGGGCCCGCACGGTCTCGATCCTGGGGCAGCTCGGCGCGAGGCGTCTTGTCCGAGGGCGCGGCCGGCATCGCGCCAGCGATGGCGCCTTCCGACAGCAGCGACATCGCCGCTGCGAGCATGACGCGCTTGATCAGCACCATGGCGTCCTCCGCTGCGGACCCTGGACCGGCCTCTCGACCGGTACGGTCCGGTAACTTGGCTGAGCCTGCCACAGCGTTGACGTGCGCGACAGCCCCGACTCGTGGCCAGATTCGGGTTCAAAAGTTAAGGAAACAGGCGCTGCGTCGTCCAGGGGTCTGCCGATGACCCTCTCGTGAACTCAAGCCGGTCGTGCAGGCGAAATGGCCGGTCACGCCAGAACTCGATCCGGGTGGGAACGATGCGCCAGCCGATCCAGTGTGGCGGCCGCGGCGTCTTGCCGAGGCCATACTTCAGCACCGCCCGGGCGATCCGCCCCTCCAGTTCGAACCGACCCGCCATCGGCCGCGACTGATCGGAGGCCCAGGCGCCGATCTGGCTATCCTTGGCGCGGGTGGCGAAATAAGCGTCTGCCTCGGCCGCGCTCACCGTCTCAACCTTTCCTGAGATGCGCACCTGCCGCCGCAGGCTCTTCCAGTGGAACATCAGCGCGGCCTGCTGGTTGGCGGAAAGCTGGGCGCCCTTGCGACTTTCGGCATTGGAGTAGAACACGAAGCCGTCGGCGGAGACGTCCTTCAAGAGCACCATCCGCACATCCGGTGCGCCATGCCCATCGGCTGTGGCGAGCGCCATGGCGTTGGCGTCGTTCGGTTCGGACGTCTTGGCCTCCTCCAGCCACGCCCCGAACAGAGCAAACGGGTCCGTCGTTGCAAACAGCGCTGCATCGTCTGGCGATGCCGCGGCGGATTTTGCGTGCGCTTCCGCATCCGGGCTGGGCGGAATGAGTTTCGAACGATCGGACATCGAACCTCTCAGACGATCATGCCGCCATCGACGCGCAGCACCTGGCCGGTGATGTAGTTCGCCTTGTCGGAAACCAGGAACGCGACAGCGTCTGCGATGTCCTGCGCGGCGCCCCATCTGCGCTCCAGCGGCACAAGACGTCCCATACGTTCGAGCGTCTTCTCGCGATCGAGGCCTTTGGCGAAAGCGGTGCTCCACATGCCGTCATCGATCACGCCCGGGGCAATCGCGTTGACCCGCACGCCCGAACGCCCGAAGTCGATCGAAGCGTTGCGGGTGAAGGAGTTGACTGCACCCTTCGAGGTCGAATAGGCGATCTGCCCCATCGCTCCGGAAAACGCCGACACCGAGGAGATGTTCACCACCGAGCCCTTGCGCTTGATCAAGGAGGCCGAGAGCGCATCGGTCAGCAGGATCAGGTTGCGGACATTGACGTTGAGCGTCCTGTCCAGGCCTTCGCCGGTCACCTTGCCCAGCGGTTGGGCCTCGGAGACGCCGGCGTTGTTGACCAGGATGTCGATCTCGCCCAGCGCCTTTAGCGCTGCGTCTGCCGCGGCCTTCCAGCCATTGGGGCTTTCCATGTCGGCGGCGATGGCGACCGCGCCATTGGGCAGGCTTGCGGCGAGGGCCTTGAGCTTGTCGGCAGAGCGGGCGATCAGCGCAACCTTTGCCCCATCATTGGCCAGCGTGCGCGCGATGGCCTCGCCAATGCCGCGGCTGGCGCCGGTTACGACGGCGGTCTTGCCTTTGAAATCGTAGGTCATGGCGGTTTCCTGCGCTCTGGTTTTGTCGGCGCACCGTATCCGGCGCTGACCGATAGCGCCAGCCGGGCATGGCTCATGCGCTGGCCACAGCCAATCGCGCCTGTCGCCTCGCCAGTGCATAGAATGGCAGGCCGGCGATGGTCAGCACCAGGCTCCAGAGGATGACCTCGAGGCCAGAGCCGAAGATCGCAAAGAGCGCGTAGAGACTGACGACCAGCGCGACCAGCGCGACCAGCGCCCAGTTTCGTGCATTCCTCCAGGACTGCTTCAGTTCGGCTAGCGCGCAGACAAGGTAGGGGCCGAGTGTCGTCAGCGTCGCGATCATAAGCAGGAAGGTGAACGCTCCCACCAGCCCGCGTGATTAATTCGCCAGCAGCAGCACGCTCGCCGCCACCGACCCAACGATCAGCGAGAGCGCCGGCGCGCCGCGCCGGTTGAGCTGCGCAAGCGATTTCGGCGCCAGTCCATCCAGCGCCGCGGCCACCGGCACCTGGGCCGTGATGAAGATGTTGCCGTTCATCGATCCAAGCTTCGATACCAGGGTGCCGAAGGTAACCATCTTGACGTGGAATTCGGCGAGCTGGTGGAGTTCGCACTTGGCCTGCGCGGCGAGCGGCGAGGCGGCGAGGCGGCGACGCCGAACGCCAGGGCGACCGCCCGAAGTCCTGAAATCCTGCGCATTGGCCCCCCCCTCAAGGTCCCGGTTAAAGGTGCACGAACTGAACAGCCTGTTCAACCGACGCTTTTTGCGGTTGATATCGGGCCATGACCTTTGCAACGCCCCTCACCCTCCGCGGCCCGCTTCGTGCGCCAATGCAGATGCTTCAGCACCAGGAATATGGCGGCCACTCCTCGATCCATGACGATGCGATTGCCGAGAAGCTGGGTTTTCGCGCCGGGCCGATCGAGGGGCCGACGCATTTCAGCCTCTATCCGCCGCTGCTGGAGAAGATCTTCGGGCAGCCATGGTTCGAGCGCGGCTGCATCTCGGCGCACTACCAGAATATGGTTGTCGAGGGCGAGCAGACGCGGGCATTTGCCGATATCCCTGCGGCGGGCGCGACCGTGACCAAGGCCTGGGTCGAGAAAGCCGACGGCATGCCGGTGCAGGAAGCCAGCGCCAGCATCGGGCCGGGAGAAACGCTGCTCGATGCGCGGCTTAAGGCGCTGCGCCCGCCAAGCAAGCTGGTCATCCTCGGCGACCTCAAAGTCGGCATGACAACCGGGAAGGACGAGCTCATCCGCATGGACCCGGACCAGCACATGGGCCCGCTCTATCCTTTCAGCCTCAACCAGAAGCTGGCGAAGATCACCGAGAACTCGCCGTGGTATTCCAATCCGAAATCATCGCCCTGGGGCCGCGCCATCATTCCGCTCGAGATGGTGTCGGTGCTGGCGCAATATTCCAGCCGCGAGACCGGCCGTGAATCGGCCTTTCCGACACGCGGCCCCGCCGTCGGCCTGTTCGCCGACCAGGAAATCCGCATGATCGACGGACCGCTGTTCGTCGGCGAGGATTACATCGTCCGCCGCGAGATCGTCGCGCTCTCAGAAAGCAAGCGTACGGAAAGTCTCTGGGTGCGCAGCCGTATCTTCGACCAGGCCGGCAGGAAACAGGTTGCGGAAATGCTGCTCAACCACGCGACGCTGAAACACTCCTACGCAAACTATGAAGCCGAGCTGACCAAGGCCTGATCTCTTACATCCGATATGTCTCGAACGTTCAGTTCAGGTTCAGCCGCAGGACCGGAAGCTGCACGCGTCTTCGGGCAATCGTGTGATCCTAAGCGGCCTCGCCGCAGCGGACAGTGGGAGACGATCATGAAACTTGAAATTGCCCTTCTAGCGTCGGCCTCGCTTGGCCTCGCGACCGGATGCGTCTCCGGCGGCGTTGATGGCCATGGGCCGCCCCTGCGTGTGCACGAACGCGCCGTCATCCGGGTTGGACCTCCCGCGCCACGCGAAGAGGTGATCATCGCAGCCCCCGGTCCACGCGAACAATTCATCTGGGATCCCGGTCACTGGCGCTGGAACGGCGCTGAATATGTCTGGGACGGCGGCCACTGGATCAAGCGCCCGCACGCCCGTGCCGAATGGGTCCCAGCTCACTGGACCCAACGCCATGGCCAATGGGTTCTGATCGAAGGCCACTGGCGCTAGGCGAGCATTTGCAACAGGTCGTCCTGGCAACAGGTCGCCCTGGCGTCGGCTGCTCAATAGTGGTCGGTAAACGGACCCAGTTTGCAGCTGTATCCCTCGGGCGGCGGGCTAAGCTTGAACCCAGCCACGCTCGCCCCCTTGGGATGGGAGGCCAGCGTCGTCAGCGCCCACAGATTGAATGCCTGTGTGTTTGCCTGCGGCCACATGTGGCCATGGTTGGCGCTGCACGACACCGCCACCACGTTGGGCATTGAACTGAAATAGGTCGAGGCGGCCTGGGTCGAGGGGCGATAATCGGCGCAAAGGCCGGTCGGCGGACCGCAATCCCAGAGGTCTTTTTCTCCGCCCCAGACCGAGATGACGATGAGGGGGTCAAGCCGCGTTTTCAGCGGGAAGGGTCCGACCCGGCCCTGGTGGATGATCTTCGGCGCGCCTCTCACGGCCTCGCGTCCCTCTTGAAAGGTGAGCGGTGCGCCGTCGTCCCCGGTAACGTACCACTCCCCAGAGATCGGCATGCCGCCCGCCCAGAAGCGCGAATCGAAAGTCAGCGCGCGGTTGGTCAAGGTGCCGCCCGAAGAGATGCCGCCAAGATAGAGCCGGCGCGCATCGAGCGGCCATTTCACGCCGACGCACTTCACCATCGCCTTCAAGAAGCGTGCATCAGGGCCTTCGTCATTCTTCCATCTGTCGCCTGTGGGTCCCGCCGCCCGGCCTTCATTCCAGGGCATCCAGTTCCAGCCGTCGACGCCCGGCCCATTGCACTTGCCGGCAGCAAGGTCGGGGTCCTGTTCGGCGCACTGGCGCACGGGCCCGATCACCATGAAGCCCTTGTCGGCCATCAGCGCATTGGCGCCTGAGCGCGCAGCCGTGAGATTGGCGTTCGCCGATTCAACGGTGCCCGACATCGGAACCCAGACCGGCTGCGGCCCGGAAACGCCCTTCGCCGGATAGACGATGAAGGCGCGTTTCATTCCCTCGCTCGGGAAATCACGGTTGAGGCCTTCCCTGACCTGATAGCCGTCCGGGCAGGTCCACATGGCGGCGGAGGAATGGCGCTGCGTGTCGGGTGCAGCGCACCCGACCAGGGCAAACAACCCAAGGATGATGCCAATCGGTGGCTTCACCATCAGCGTCTCCTCCGCGCCGCGCGGCGGCTAAAGTCCCTTGTTCGGGTTGATCAGGAATTTCTCGCCCGTGGTCTTCTTGTTGTAAGCGGCGATGGTGTCGAGCTGCAGCGCCTCGGCCAGCGAGATTTCTCGGGTGTAGTGACTGGCGAATGTCGTCTTAAGTTCGGCGACGACGCGCTCGCGCAGTTTCTGCGCCTCGGCGAAACCGATCTTCTGGAGAAACGGCGTCAACAGGAAGCCGCCCACGCCCCAGGCCATGCCATAGGCGCCAGTCAGCGTCGTCGGCTCCATCGACAGGCGGCCATAGATGTAGACCTGCTTGTGCGTCGATGAGCCATAGCGGCTGTAAGCGCCCGGCTTCGAATTGAGCGCGACTTCCATCGCTGCGAGGATCTGGCCGGCGAGCTTGCCGCCGCCGATCGCATCAAAGCCCAGCGTCGCGCCGGTCGCGGCGCAGGCGGCGATGAGGTCTTCCATAAAGCTCGGCTTGGAGGAATCGACCACTTGCTTCGCGCCGATCTTGCGCAGGATCGCCTCCTGTTCGGCGCTGCGCACAATATTGACCAGCTCGACGCCGTCCTTGAGACAGATCTTGTTCAGCATCTGACCGAGGTTAGAAGCCGCGGCCGTGTGGACCAGCGCCGTATGTCCCTCGAGCCGCATCGTCGCGACCATGCCAAGCGCTGTCAGCGGGTTGACGAAGCACGAGGCGCCATCGGCTGCTGTCACGCTCGACGGCAGGGGAAGGCATTGCACCGCCTTGATCGTGCGGTACTGCGAATACATCGCGCCACCGAGCACGGCGACCAGCTTGCCCATCAGCTTTTGCGCTTCAGGCGAGGCGCCCGCCTTGACCACCACGCCGGCGCCTTCATTGCCGACCGGCATCGATTCATCGGCGCGCGCGGCCATGGCGCGCATTGTCGCCTCGGGGATTTGGGCGGTGACGGTGGGATTGTCCTTCGAGCCGCCGGCTTTGGCGGTGCTCATGTCAGCGGGCCCCAGCAGCAGGCCAAGGTCGGATGGGTTTAGCGGCGAAGCCTCGATGCGAACCACCACTTCATCTGGCCCCGGTTCGGCGACCGGCACACGCGCCAGAGAGAGTTCGAGTTCGCCGCTCTTCTTCACCAGCGAACGAAGCTGAAGTCCGGTCATATCCGCCACGTCGATCACTCCCTTTGGATTTTCT
>JANMWT010000020.1:0-3934 GCA_031394145.1 Alphaproteobacteria bacterium
GACCAGATCGTGGCCGGTTATCAACTCGGTCTCCGGATGCTGGTCCTGCAGCCGCGTGTTAATCTCCTTGAACCAGAACCCGTCGGGCCGCTGGGCGCCCGAACCATCGACGATGAACTCCACCGTACCAGCGTTGCGATAGCCGACGGCGCGCGCTGCGCCGATGGCGGCGTCGGTCATTGCTTTGCGCACCTCAGCCGTCATACCCGGCGCCGGCGCTTCCTCGATCACCTTCTGGCGCCGGCGCTGCAATGAACAATCACGCTCGAACAGGTGGATGATGTTGCCGAAATTGTCGCCGAAGACTTGCACCTCGATGTGGCGTGGGCTGTCGACGAATTTCTCGACCAGCACCCGATCATCGCCAAAACTCGACGTCGCTTCGCGCTGGGCGCTGGCGAGCGCCGCGTCGAAGTCTTCGGGCGCATCAACCCGGCGCATGCCACGACCGCCGCCGCCGGCCACCGCCTTGATGAGGACAGGATAGCCGACGGATTTGGCAGCCGACTTCAGGGTCTTCGCCGACTGATCGGACCCATGATAGCCGGGCGTCACGGGCACCCCGTGTTTTTCCATCAGCGTCTTGGCGGCGTCCTTGAGACCCATGGCGCGGATCGCTTCGGGCGGCGGACCGATCCACGTCAGCTTCGCCCGGCCGACCGCTTCGGCGAAGCCGGCATTCTCCGACAGGAAGCCATAACCGGGATGGATTGCCTCGGCGCCAGTTTCGAGCGCCGCCTCGATGACGCGCTCGCCCTTGAGATAGCTCTCAGAGGCTGCAGCGCCGCCGATCCAGACCGCCTCGTCAGCCTCTCGCACAAAGGCGGCGCCGGCGTCCGCATCGGAATAGACCGCGACGGTGCGCAGGCCGAGACGTTTCGCCGTCCGCATGATGCG
Source organism: Alphaproteobacteria bacterium (assembly GCA_031394145.1). Lineage (GTDB taxonomy): Bacteria > Pseudomonadota > Alphaproteobacteria > Caulobacterales > Hyphomonadaceae > UBA7672. The sequence continues at coordinate 898 of JANMWT010000020.1, forward strand.
GCGGGCGATTTCTCCACGGTTGGCGATCAGGATCGAGGTGAACATGTGGCGCGGACCCTAGTCAGGGAGTCGGGTCCACACAAGGCGTCTACTCGATCAGGCGCCGACAGGCTCGTGCGAGCAGATCGGGCAAGCTTTCGCGATGAACCGTTACCGCGAACGAAGCGGCCAGGCATTCGAACGTGGTGTCGTGAAACCAGAACACATCGTGATGGAGATCGCGCCAGCGCGCCGGGTTCTATCTTGCGTGAACGCTGTTGACGGCCTGGATCTCCGCCGCCCATTTCGAGTTCAGCACTTCCTGCGCGCAATAAGGCTCCTGGCCCCGGCCGGCCAGCGGATGGCCGTGAAACACTTCATCGTTAGGATCGCCGAGCCGGCTCGCCGCTGCTGCCTGGAATTCGACAAGAGCCAACAAAACCGGCGCCTTGCTGCGCGGATCGACAATCTCGATCCGCGCTCCACTCTCGCCCGAGAAACCCTCGGCGACATAGAAAATCAGCCGGCTCTTCGTGTCGTTGCACAGGAGATGCGGCAGAGGCGCGCCGATAACCCACCTGACTGGGAAATCGAGCGGGACGGCGTGTTCCTCCCCCTTTTCTGCCGCGAGCTCGCGTTCGAGGCCGAGAACCCCCTGCATCGCGTCCCGCCACGCTTCGATTTCCCCGCCGCGGAGTTTGGGACCGAGCGCGTCAGCTGCGCGTTGAAGGCGCTCTCGAGCCTCTCTCAGCCTCGATTCGATTGACGGGACCGACATGAAAAGGCATACTGGTCACGCATCATTCCACCAACCCGACCAGCACGATCGTAAGTAGGAACACGATCAGGCAGGTCAGGGACACGAATTGCAGCAGGATCGTGCGCCACAGCGCCGAGAACCAGCCGAGCGCATAGGCGCCCTTGAGCTGGAAATAGTTGTGAACGGGTATCCCCAGAACCAGCAGCGGCGCCCCCCAGCCCGGCAGGCCGGGCATCCGCGACACCAGCGAAAGGATGATCATCAGCAGCGAGACGAACGACAGCGAATAGAGAATGAACACCGCGTGGTCGAACAAGGTGAGCCCACGCTTCCAGGCAAACCTCAGCCACAAGAAAGGCAGTGAGATCGGCACCAGCAGGAACGAATATTTGTATGCCGTGTTCTGCAGCTCATAGACGAACAATTCGGGATTGGCCGCCTTCTCCTGGATCTGGTGATCGAGATAGGCCCAGCCCGTCTTGATATCGATCTGGCCTTGCTTGGCCTCGCGCCGGATCGCGTCGTAGACCGTTTCGCCATCCTGCGCCTCGAAGGCGCCGCTGCCATCAACTTTTACTCCAGGCGCGGCGGCCAGGGCTGGTTTGCCCGCCAATGGATCAGGGTTGGCGGCCTCCACATCGGCTTTCTTCGCTTCCAGGGCGGCGCGTGCGTTCTTGAACGCTGCTTGGGTTTCGGCCAGATCCTTCTGTGCTTCATGCGCGTCGGCGCCGGCGCCGGCCTTGTCCTCGGCGCTGGCCGACAAAGCCCTCTCGAGCAGGCGTCGGACCTTAGCCTCGTGCTGCGCCAGGTTTTTTGCTTCGGCGTCGGCAAGCTTCTGCGCCGCCTCAAGGCGGCGGTGGGGCGTCATCACGCCAACGTTGGAGCCGCCGATCAGCGAGAAGACGAAGAACATCGCGAAAATAGCGAGGAGATACATCGCCAGCGGCGAGACATAATTCGCTCGTTTGCCGCGGACATAGCTGCGGGTGAGCGTTCCCGGCCGGAAGAGAATGTAAGGCACCATTCGCCAGGCGCGGGTGTCGAAGTGCAACATACCGTGCAGGAGCTCCTCCAGCATGTGGAGCAGCGAGCGATGGATGTGGCTGGGTTGACCGCAATTGGCGCAGAACTTCCCGTCGATCAGCGCGCCGCAATTGGCGCAGGCGCCATGGCCCTCGACGGCATGAGCCGGATCCTTGCCGTCGATCACTGAACCTGCAAGGCCCGCCGTTATGGCGGCGCCAGCCGCCTCGATCTCTCCGACCATGTCCGTCCCCGATTTCGCCACCTGCTGACCCAGAGGGCCTGCCAACGCTAAAGACTCGCGCAGACGACGCCAAGCGGCATCACAATTCGAGCTTGCGCTTTCCGCGGACGGCGGCGACCAGGACAAAACTGATGATCATGAGAAGATACCAGGCGCCCAGCTTGGCCGGCGATACCAGATGCCAGCCGCTTTGCTGGGTTGGATAAACCCAAGCGCGAGCAAAAGTCCCCAGATTTTCGGCGAACCAGATGAACAGCGCCGCCAGCAGCAGACCGAACGCCAGCGGCATGGTTCGGGTCTTGAGGTCGGGCCGATAATGGAGCGTGCACGGGCCGTAGATCGCCACCGCAAACACGAACAGTCCGATGCGGATATCCGGCAGATAGTGGTGCGTGAAAAAGTTGGCGTAAGCCAGAACCGCGAGAATCCCCTGCAACCACAGCGGAGGAAAGTGGTCGAACTGGAAATCGAAGATGCGCCAGATTCGTGCGATATAGCTGCCGACCGCCGCATACATGAAGCCTGAGAACAGCGGCACCCCGGCGATGCGCAACAGCGAAGCTTCAGGATAGATCCACGATCCGACCCCGGTCTTGAACACTTCCATGATCGTGCCGACGACATGGAAGGCGAAGATCACACGCGCCTCCGCCCAGGTTTCCAGCCGCGTCGCCAGCATCACCGCCTGAACCGCCAACGCTGCGAGCGTCAGGAAATCGAAGCGGGCGAGCGGAGCGTCTTTCGGGTAGACCAGGAAGGTGCCGACCAGCAACGCCAGCATCACGCCTCCGAACAAGCAGGCCCAGGCATTCTTCACCCCGAACGAAACGAACTCGAAGACAAAAGCGCTGAGCGGCCCGCGCACAAAGGCAGAGCGCCAGGCTTCGCGGCGGGCGTGCAGCCAGACTTCGAGTTTCAGTCGGGTCGCGCCCCGCACCGACATCACCTAGGTATCCCTCAGCGCGCCCAGTTCGGCTTGCGCTTTTCAAGGAAGGCCGCGAGGCCTTCCTTGCCCTCCGGCGTCGCACGGC
>JANMWT010000328.1:0-11803 GCA_031394145.1 Alphaproteobacteria bacterium
GCCGAAGTCGACGCCCTGATGGCGCAGCACGGTGTGCCGGCAGGTCCGATGTACCGGCCTGACCAGATCCTCTCCGACCCGCATTTTAGAGCACGCGAGGCCGTCGTCTGGCAGGACCATCCAACTCTCGGGCGCATTCCGATGCAGAACGCCTTTCCCAAGCTTTCGAAAACGCCCAGCAATGCATTGCGCAGCCCTGCGCCTCTGAACATCGGCCAGCACAACCGGGACGTCCTTGCCGGCCTTCTGGGTCTTAGCGAAGGCGAGATCGCCGCGCTCGAGGTTTCCGGCGTGATCTAGCCGGTTTCACTAACCCACGACGCAGACTATGCTCGCAGCCGGGCGGCCATCGAAACGGGAGATCTTGAGATGTGCGACACTCACAATCGGGTCGAGGCAGGCGGCGGTGTCGTCCCGATAAGCGGTATTCACCGACGCGACATCGTGCGCGGGCTTTGGGCCGGTACGATGGTGCTCGGGGTCAGTGGATGTGCGTCGGTCGCGGAAGTCTTTGCTCCCAGCGACGCCGATCTCCTCGCCATGTCGGCGCAGGCCTGGCAGGAGACCAAAACACAGACGCCGATCTCTACGGACGCCAAGGCGAACAAGCGGTTGCAGGCGGTCGGTCCGAGAATCGCCAAGGTGGCCAATCGCCCGAATGACGCCTGGGAGTTTGTGGTGTTCGATTCGCCGGAGAAGAACGCCTGGGTTCTGCCAGGCGGCAAGGTCGGCTTCTACAAAGGCCTGATGGACTTTTGCGACACCGACGACATGGTCGCCTGCGTTCTGGGACACGAGGTCGGACATGTCACGGCGCGACACGCGGCTCTAAGAGCGGGCCAGCAAACAGCCACCAATCTCGCCTTGCAGGCCGGCGGCGCCGCACTGGGCTCGACGGTCAAGCTGAGTTCAGACCAGCTCAACATGGCGATGGCGGTCGCCGGCGCCGGCGCCCAGGTCGGCATCTTCCTGCCGTTCAGCCGCGACAATGAAAGCGAAGCGGACCGGCTCGGCGTCGATTACGCCCACGCGGCCGGCTATGATTCCCGCCAGGCCGTGAAGCTTTGGGAGAAGATGAAGGCAGCCGAAACAGCCAAGCCGACCGAATGGATGTCGACCCATCCAAGCTCGGAGACGCGGATCAAGGACCTCAAGGCCTACATCAACGACAAGGCCTGGTATCCGCCGATCTAGCGGCGACTGGCGAGCGGCGACTGGCGAGCGGCGACTGGCGCGTCTCACAGCGTCAGCACGATCTTTCCGAAATGCTGGTTCGCCGCCATGACGTCGAGGGCTGCGTTCAGCTCAGCAAAGGCAAAGCTGTGGGAGATCGGCAGGCTCAGCTTCCCGGCCGCCAGCGCCGGACCGAGATCGGTTTTCAGGCGGGTTGCGATCTCGCGCACCTCTTCCTTTGACCGCGTGCGGAAGGTGACGCCAATCAGCGTGATGCGCCGGCGGGCATGAATGTCGAAGTCGAACTCGGCCTGGTTCCCGCCCAACCGGCCGACATTGACGATGCGGCCCAGGATGCGGGTTGCGTGAAGGGTCTGGCTCGCCAATGTGCCGGTTACTTGGTCGACGACCAGATCGACGCCGCGACCGGCGGTCGCGTCGCGCACCTGCTTGATCCACTCCTCGGTCGAGGTATCGACGGCGAGGTGCGCTCCAAATTCGCCAAGCCGACCCCGGCGCTCGGCGCTGGTCGATGAGCCGATGACCAGGCTCGCGCCTTTTAGCCGCGCGATCTGGAGCGCCATCAATCCCACGCCGGAACTCGCGCCCTGAATCAGCACGGTTTGTCCCGCGGCAAGTTCGCCATGCGTGACCACCGCGTCGTGCATCGTCTGCAAAGCCACGGGCAGGCACGCTGCCTGCTCAAATGTCATGTCGGCGCGTGGAATCGCCAGCACGCGGCCATGATCGGAGAGCGCGTATTCTGCAAACGCCTCGGCGCCTGAGCCCATCACCCGGTCGCCCGGCTTGAGGTTCGCCACCCGCGCGCCGACTTCGGCGACTTCGCCTGCCCATTCGAGCCCCATCACGGCGCCGGCGCCGCCGGCTGCGCCATGCCGGACGCCGCGCGCCATGGCAAGATCAGCCCGGTTCAGCGCGCAGGCGCGAACGCGAACCAACACGTCGTCCGGGCCGGGCGCGGGCATCGGACGATCGACCAGTTCAGGTCCGTCCGGTCCAACGACATGAGCCTGCATGCTGATCTCCTCGCGGTTCTGATGATCGATCCTCCCACATCGCGACGCGGCATGACAAACCGACGACAGAAAAGTTCAACTTGACTTGACCCCACGGCGCCCTCGACGGTCGCCCTGCGTCCTGTTTGACTCGCAGGCACGTCTGGACGGGATCGGGAGGCGCCCATGGTCGACAAGGCAGACGGCCCGTTCGATGCGGTCGTGGTTGGATCGGGGGCCGGCGGCGGCATGGCCGCCTATGTGCTCACCAAGGCCGGCGCCAGCGTGTTGATGCTGGAAGCGGGGCGCGATTATAACCCGGACGAAGCGCCGATGCTGAGCCTGTCGCACGATGCGCCGCTGCGCGGGACAGGTACGCCTGACAAGCCGTTTGGCTATTACGACGCCACCATCGACGGCGGTTGGGACATTCCCGATGAGCCCTATTCGGCGGCCGAAGGCTCCAAATTCATGTGGTGGCGCACAAGGATGCTGGGCGGACGCACCAATCACTGGGCGCGCAACTCCTTCCGCATGGGCCCTTATGATTTCAAGCCCCATACGCGCGATGGTCTCGGCGTCGACTGGCCGGTCTCCTACCAGGAAATGGCGCCCTGGTATGACAAGACCGAAAAGCTGGTCGGTGTTTACGGCGCGCATTTCGGCCTCGAAAATCACCCCACAGCCAGCCCTGGCGTGCTGCATGATCCGCCAAAATTCCGGGTCCCTGAGATTTTCGTGAAAGCCGGCGGCGATGCGCTTGGCATTCCTGTGATCCCGGGCCGCCGGGCCGTGCTGACGCGCGATATGGACACGCGTCAGGCCTGCTATTGGGCGTCTCCGTGCGGACGTGGGTGCGGCATCGGCGCCGCCTTCCAGACCACAACCTCGCTGATCCCGTGGGCGAAGAAGACCGGCAAGCTGACGGTGCAGACTGGCGCCATGGTCTACGAGGTCATGCTCGACGATAAGGGCAAGGCGTCGGGCGTGCGCTACATCGACAAGGCTTCGGGTGCCCACCGCGAGGCCAAGGGCCGCGTGGTGATCCTGGCGGCGAGCACCGGCGAGACGGCGCGCATCCTGTTGAACTCGAAGCCGAACGGACGATCAGAGGGTCTCGCCAACTCCAGCGGTCAGGTTGGGCGCAATCTGATGGACACCGTCGGCTCGGGGCTGACAGCTTACTTTCCCGCGCTCGAGGGCCGGCCGATCTACAACGAGGACGGCGCGGGCGGCCTGCACGCCTACATACCGTTCTGGGACTACAAAGCGGTGGCGGCCGGCAAATACAATTTCGCGCGCGGCTATCACATGGAGATCGGCGGCGGCTTCGGCGAACCTGGTATCGGCGGCTATGGCGGGTATGACGGTTATGGGTCGGATCTGCGGGCCGAGGTCAAGCAACGCTATGGCGCGCGCTTCGGCTTCACCCAGCGCGGCGAGATGATCCCCAACGCCAATTGTTTTACCGAGATCGACGGCGACAAGAAAGACAAGTTTGGCATACCGACGCTGAAGTTCCACTGGAAGTGGTCGGACCACGAGCTCAATCAGGTGACGCATTTCCAGAATGCGGTGAAGGAGATGGTCGACAAGCTGGGCGGGCGATTGTTGAGCGAACCGCAAAAGCCGGTCGATGCGATCTCCACCGGCGGTGAAATCATCCACGAGGTCGGAACCGCTCGCATGGGCGCGAGCGCCAAGGACAGCGTCACCAACGCGTTCAACAAGACCTGGGACGTCGACAACCTTTACCTGACCGATGGTTCGGTCTTTGCGTCCAAGGCGCACAAGAACCCGACGATCACCATCCTGACCCTGTCGATGCGCGCCTCCGAACATATTGCGGCGCGCCTGCGGACGGGCGAACTTTGAGGGAGCGGGCAATGACGCACACACTCATCCGATCCAACCGGTCCGCTTCGGATTCAACCGATCCGATCGCGGTTGATCGGCGGACGACCCTGCTCTGGCTGGCGACGGCGATGGCCGCCGCCGCCCCGCTCGCCGCGTGCGGCGAAAGCAAGAGCGGTTTCATCTGGCCGGTGCCGCAACCGATCACCGGCAAGGGCTATGGCAAGGATCCGACGCTGCTCGAGCCGACCGTTCCCTGGCCGCTGACGCTGACGCGCGCCGAACTGGTTGCCTGCGGTGCGCTGTGCGACCTGATCCTGCCGGCCGAACCAAACGCCCCTGCCGCCTCGGCGGTCGGGGTGCCGGCGTTCATCAATGAGTGGGTGAGTGCACCCTATCCCGATCAGCAAGAACATCGCGGCGTGATCGTACCGGGTCTCGCCTGGCTTGATGATGAAGCGAAAAAGCGGTCCGGCGCTGAGTTTGCCCACATCAGTCCCGCCAATCAGAAGGCGATTGCCGACGACATTGCCTTTAAGGAAAAGGTGAAGCCGGGCATGGAAAAGCCGGCAGCGTTTTTCGCGCGCATGCGTGCGCTGACAATGGGCGCCTACTACACGACGCCGGAAGGCTGGCGGCAGATCGGTTACCCGGGAAATCATCCCGGCTCCGGCCCTTATCCTGGTCCAACGCCCGAGGCGCTCGATCACATCAAGGGCGTGATCGAAAGAATGGGTCTCAAATTCGCTCCGCTGTAGCGCGGGCTAGAGCTTGCGGATCTTGATGTTGCGATACCAGACCGGATCGCCGTGATCTTGCAGAGCGATATGGCCAGCGCTCGCCTTGCCGAAGAGCGCCATGTCCTTGAACTTTGAACCCGCAACCATCTTGCGCCAGGCATCATCGCCATAGGGCGCCTCGACGACTTTGACGCCGTTGAGCCAGTGCTCGATTCGGCCATGGCTGACCTTGATGCGCGCCGTGTTCCATGCGCCGACCGGCTTTGCTGCAGCCTTCATCGGCGCGACGAGGTCATAGAGCGCCCCGGCGCGATGGTTTTCGAGCTTGCCGTCGGCATGGCGTTCATTGTCGAGCACCTGCATCTCCGGGCCGGTGTTGTAGGTCTGCGGCGATGTCTCGTCCTCCTTGACCAGGTAGATGACACCGCTGTTTCCGGCGGGCGAGATCTTCCAGTCGATGGAGAGTTCAAATTCGCCGTATTCGCCCGCGGTGATGATGTCCTTGCCAGGGCCAGAGACGGTGATCGCGCCATTGTCGATCGACCAGGGCGCAGCAGGGCTGGCGCCGCGATAGAAGCGCCAGCCGGTGAAGTCCTTGCCGTCGAACAGGAGCTGCCAGCCTGCGGTTTTTTCGGCCTTGGACAGCGTGTTGATCGTGGCGGCAGGTTTAGCCGTCACGGCGGGAACTTTTTTTGGCGGAGCGGCCTCAGCGTAACCTGCCACCACCAGGAGGGCGGTGGCGAGGGCGGCTAAGCGGGTGCGTGGGATCGAGGGCATGACGGGTGCTTCCTTGCGCGAGGGGGGGGCTGGGTGAGGAGGTCTGGGTGTGGAGGGACGGGCGTGCGTCATGGGATGGCGGTCCATGCACCGTTCTGGCGGTGGGATTGAAGAGCCGTTTCGACGAAGCGGGCGCCGCGGACGCCGTCGTCGATGGTTGCGGCCAGGTTTGCGGGGGCCGCTTTGCGGCTGGCGTGAGCGCGGATGAGCTCGGCGGCATCGGTGTAGATCTGTGCGAAGGCTTCAAGATAGCCCTCGGGATGGCCTGCCGGCAGCCGGGCGGAGAGGCGAGCGGAGGGGCTGAGGCCGGGGCCGCCGCGGCGGTAAAGACGAGGCGGCTCGCCAAGCGGCGAGACGCGCAGCTCCTCAGGCGTCTCCTGGCTCCATTCGAGGCCGGCGCGGTCGCCATAGAGGCGCAGGCGCAGGCCATTGGCCGCGCCGGCGGCGACCTGGCTTGCCCACAGCATGCCCGTCATGCCGGTCGGATAGCGCAGCAGGATGTGGACATTGTCGTCGACGCGGCGTCGGGCGACAAAGGTCGAAAGATCAGCGCAGAGCTCGAGAGCCGTTTGGCCGGACACGAACTCGGCGAGGTGGAAGGCATGGGTGGCGATGTCGCCAAGCGCGCCGCCGGGACCAGCCCGCTTGGGATCGCCGCGCCAGTCGGCCTGTTTGTTGCCGGCAAGATCGGCTGCCAGCCAGTCTTGCGCATACTCGACCTGCAGGACGCGCAAGGCGCCGAGTTCTCCGGCCTCCGCCATGGCCCGCGCCTGCCGGACCATCGGGTAGCCGCAATAGGTGTGGGTCAGCACGAAGGGAAGGCCCGTGCGTTTGACGAGCTGGGCAAGATCTTCAGCCTCGGCCGACGAGATCGCCAGCGGCTTGTCGCAGATCACAGGAATGCCCGCCTCCAGAAAGGCGCGCGCCACCGGTACATGAAGATGGTTGGGCGTGACGATGGACACGGCGTCAATGCGGTCTCCGCGCGTCGCTTCACCCTTCGCCATCGCGGCAAAATCGCCATAGCAGCGATCTGCGCCAAGCCCGAGCGTTTCGCCGAAGGCGCGCGAGCGAGCCGGGTCGGACTGGAATGCGCCTGCCGCCAGATCCCAGTGTCCGTCCAGGCGGGCGGCCATGCGATGGACGCCGCCGATGAAGGCGCCTTCCCCGCCGCCGACCATGCCGAGACGCAGACGGCGGTCGGTCATCGCTTAAGGCCGAGCAGGCGGCGGTTGGCGTCGTCGTCGGTCTTGGCCGAAGCAAAATCATCGAAGGCGCGGTCGGTCACGCGAATGATGTTGTCGCGAATGAAGGCAGCGCCTTCGCGCGCGCCATCTTCGGGATGCTTGATGCAACATTCCCATTCCAGCACCGCCCAACCGGGATATCCGTAGCCTGCTAGCTTGGAGAAGATGCCCTTGAAGTCCACCTGTCCATCGCCGACCGAGCGGAACCTGCCGGCGCGGTCCAGCCACGGTGCATAGCCCGAATAGACGCCTTGCCGACCCGTCGGGTTGAACTCCGCGTCCTTGACGTGGAACATCTTGATCCGTTCGTGGTAGATGTCGATGTAGGCGAGATAGTCGAGTTGCTGCAGCACGAAGTGGCTCGGATCGAAGAGGATGTTGGCGCGCGAATGGCCCTTCACGCGATCGAGGAACATCTCGAACGTGGTTCCGTCGAACAGGTCCTCGCCCGGGTGGATCTCATAGCAAAGATCGACGCCCGCCGCGTCATAGGCGTCAAGGATGGGTGTCCAGCGCTTTGCCAGCTCGGCGAATGCCGTCTCGATCAGGCCGGGCGGACGTTGCGGCCAGGGATAGAGATAGGGCCAGGCGAGGGCGCCGGAGAAGGTCACACTGGCGTCGAGACCTAGCCGACGCGAGGCCTGCGCCGCCAGGCCTAGCTGGTCCACCGCCCATTCCTGTCGCGCCTGAGGATTGCCGCGGACCCGTTCTGGGGCGAAGCCATCGAACAGGCTGTCGTAGGCAGGATGCACGGCCACCAGCTGGCCCTGCAGGTGGGTGGACAGTTCGGTGATGACGATGCCTGCGTCCTTGAGGACGCCCTTGATCTCGTCGCAATAAGCCTCGCTCGTGGCCGCCTTCCCAAGGTCGAACAACCGCGGGTCGGTGGTTGGCATCTGGACGCCGATGAAGCCCTTGTCCGCCGCCCAGGAAGCGATGCCGGGCAGGGAGTTGAACGGCGCGTCTGGCCCCGCGAACTGGGCAAGAAAAATGCCGGGGCCTTTCATTGTCTTCATCGGATCGTCTTCACCGGAAACGCGTTGCTAGGCCTTCAGGGTGCTCAGGAAGGTGTAGCACTTCGCTGCCGATTCCAGGCGCGGGAAAGCGAAAGGCGCCTCCTGCTCGACGAAGAATTTGCGCACGCCCGCCTTGTAGGCGGCAGGCAGGATTTTCGCCCAGTTCAGCTTGCCCGCGCCAACCTCAGTCGGGTCCATCTTGAATTCGAAATTGGCCGTGGTCGAGGCTTTTAGGTCTTTCATGTGCGCAAGGCGGAAGCGACCTGGATGCTTGTTGAACAGATCGACCGGATCAAGCCCGGCGGCGGCGGCCCAGCCGATGTCGAGTTCGAAGGCCACGAGGGTCGGGTCGGTCTCCTTCATCAAGATGTCGAAAGCCGTGCGCTCGCCCACCTTCACAAATTCGACGTTGTGGTTGTGATAGCCGAAGCCGAGCCCGTTCTTCTTCATTTTTCCGCCGATGCTGTTTAGCTGCGCGGCGAGCTGCTTCCAGTGGATCTCGGTCATTGCGCTCGCCACCTTGGCGAGGCCAGCCGCGCCGGCGACGGGCGGCGTGATGTCGCTCGGGGGAGACAGCGCCGGGGCAATCACGTCGGTCGCGCCAACGACGTGCATATCCGCCGCCAGCTTGTCGAGGTCGCCGAGCAGGCCGGGTTCCTCCGCCGTGCCCGCGCGGATGCCGACATGCGCGCTGGTGCAGGAGAGCTTGGCGGCGTCGAAGGCCGCGCGAAGCTGCTTCGGCGTCTTGCCGATATAACCCGCCATCTCGACCGTCTTGTATCCGATGGTCGACACCTGCTTCAGCGTGCCCTCGAGGTCCTTCGTGGTGAGATCGCCCAGCGTGTAGAGCTGGATGCCGATCGGCAGCTTGTGCGCCGAGAAGAAGGCCTGGGGCTTGGCATTGGCGACGGCGGCAAGCATCGGGCTAGTTGCGCCGACGGCGCAGGCGCCCTGCAGGAAAAGGCGGCGGGAGGTCAGGATCATGGCGGCTCCTTGCAAATGAGACTGCGGTTTCCATCGCTACTCGGCTGCGGCCGCAACGCTCGCGGGCGCACGCGTCGTCGGCCGGAAGAACACGGCCAGCAGCAGGATGGCGACGACCGCCATACCGGCCGGAACCATGAACACCATGCGATAGTCGACGGCGTGCGTGGCCGGATCGGTCCACTTGGCCATCAGCGCCGGGAAGAGAAAGCTTGCCGCGACATTACCGATGCCAAGAATCAACAGGTTGAACAGGCCTTGCGCGCTCGAGCGCACGTCCTTCGGGAAGGCGGCGTCGACGAAGATGTAAACGGTCGCGAAGAAGAACGCGTAGCAGACGCCGTGCAGCAGCTGCACGGTAATGATCGTCGGTATGCTGTCCGGGAAGAAGGCGAAGACCAGGAACCGCGCGCCATGACCAAGAATGCCGACGATCATCGTGGTCTTCCAGCCAAGCCGGGCCAGCACGCTGCCGAGAATGAACATCGTCACGATCTCGGCCACCTGGCCGATGCTGAGCACGATCATCGAGAGGTTGCCGGCAATGCCGACGCGATTGGTGAGGAAGCCATCGGCCATCACGAAATAGCCGTTGTGGATGACGCTATCGATGAAGGTGACGAGGAAGAGCACGCCGACCGAGGGAATGCCCAAGAGCTTGATCGCCTCGCGCCAAGCCAACGGATCGGCCCCAACTGCATCACGTCTCGGTGGCGTATGGGGCAGCGTCAGGCTGTAGGCTGAGAACGCGAACGAGACGATGGCGGCAACCACAAAGATCAGGCGCACCTGATCCGGTCCGGCGTTGGCGCTGAGCAGGAAGATGAAGGGCCAGCTTACCAGGATCCAGCCAACCGTGCCGCCCATGCGGATCGTACCGAAATGCTTGGCGGGGTCGCGCAGGCTGGCGAACGCGATGGCGTTGGCGACCGACATCGACGGCACATAGACCACGCTGAAGAGCAGGTAGGCCCCGAAGAAGGGCCAGAAGTCGGTGAGAAAGGCGCAGGCCAGCAGGGCGCCGCCGCCGATGATATTGCTCACGGCCAGGAAGCGCTCGGCGGAGAAGTTGCGGTCGGCAAACTGATTGGAAAAGAAGATGCCCAGGATCGCAGCGATGCCCCAGGCGCTGCCGACAAGCGATTGCTGCCATGGTTCGAAGCCTAGCTGGCCCATGTAGGGAAAGAGCTTTGGCGCCCACGCTCCCCAGATTGCGAGCTGCAGCAGCATCATCAAAAAGAGACGAGCCTTGACCACTTAATCGTCCTCCCTGGGCGGGGTCTGGCTCTCTCGCCTTGGCGCCGCCCCTGTTCTAGAAGGGAATGTGCACCTTCTCGCACGCCTGTCCACGGGCGGCGCATTCATCAGCGAGGGGTGCAAGGGAGGGCTCGCATGGCTTGGTTCATCCGCCGAATTGCCGTCGCGGTCGTGGGCGTTTGCCTTGCCGCATGCGCGACACAGTGGCCGAGCGGGCCGGGCTGGCGGTCCTTGTTCAACGGCAAGACGATGGACGGCTGGACGCCGAAGATTCGCGGGTACGCCCTGGGCGAGAACTATCAGGACACCTTCACCGTGAAGAACGGCGTATTGAAGGTGTCCTACGACCGCTACGACAAGTTCGGCGAGCGTTACGGTCATCTGTTCTATAAATCGCCGTTCAAGGCCTACAAGCTGCGGCTCGAATACCGCTTCATCGGCACGACGCCGGCCGACACGCCCGGTTGGGCGCAGGCCAACAACGGTGTGATGATCTTCTCGCAGGACCCGAAGACGATGGCGGTCGCTGACAGCTTTCCGGTCTCGGTCGAGGCGCAGATCCTGGGGCCGGTCAGTTTCGAGAAGCGTACGAACGGGAATATGTGCTCGCCCGGCACCAATGTCGTCATGGACGGCAAGCTGGTCACCCAGCACTGCATCAATTCTGCGGTCCCGGCGGCGCCCAATGGCGAGTGGGTCAAGTTCGAGATTGATGTCTCGCCCGCGGGCGAGGTGGTGGAATGGCAGAATGGCGTCGAGACCATCCGCTTCTCCGGCGTTCAGCTCGACCCGGAAGGTCGGATGGCCAATTCAAAGCCGCTGATCCAGGCGGCTGGCGGGAAGCTGGCGCTCGACGGCGGCTATATCTGCCTGCAGAGCGAAGGCGCGCCGATCGAGTTCCGGCATATCGAGATCATGGAGCTGAAATAGCGCGAGAGCGGACGGCGACGCCGCATCAGGCGACAGCCGCCGCTCGTTTCAGAGCGCCCAGGCCTTCCCGACTTGCGAATAGGGGATGTCGCCCTTGTAGGGGCCCGGAACCGCGGCGTATTTCAGGAACTTGCTGGCGCCGACCTCCGAGGTGAAGAACCCAAGCGTCGTCAGCTCCTTTAGCGTCCCGAAAACATGGCGGTCGGCGCCCGGCGGCCCGGCGGCGTGAGCCTGCTCATAGGCCTCGCGATCGTAGCGCTTGAGCAGCTCCACCTGCTGGTCCGGGGTCAGTGCCACGAACGTCTTGGCATGGGCGGTCTTGGCGTCCTCATCGATGCGGGCAAGGCCTGCCCGCACAATCGCGCGCTCCGGCTCCTGATAGTAATCCGCCATCATCCGATCGATGAATGCGGGTACGCCGACATCGATTGCGCCGGGCGTCTCGGTGCGCGGAATGATATGTTCCGCAATCACCGAGACAGTCTTCGCCTCGGCCGGCGTGAAGAACTTTGTCCGCTGCGGCGCGGGCGCCGCCGATGCAATGCAGCCATCCATCACGCCCAGAACCGCGCTGGACGATATCGCCCCGCCAAGCAGCATGGCCGTCCGTTGGATCAGTTCGCGCCTGTCAATCATCGCTCGCTCCAGATTCAGATTGCGCCGGATTTCAGCTGGCTGACGGCATGGTCGCAGGCCCGCGCTGTCAGCGCCATGTAGGTCAGCGACGGGTTCACGCACGCCGCCGACGTCATGCAGGCGCCGTCGGTGACGTAGACATTGGTGCAGGCATGCACCTGGTTCCAGCCGTT
>JANMWT010000341.1:0-2487 GCA_031394145.1 Alphaproteobacteria bacterium
GGCAGCTCGTACTCCATCTCCTCGAACTTCACCGTGCGATCCGAGGGGAAGATCTTATAGGCGGGTCCGACCCGCCGACGGCGCAGATTTGCATGGATTATCTTCGCCTGCACGAAGGGCGTCAGGATGGGCAACAAGGTGCAAAGATCGCAAAGCCGGCGAAACATCCTGTCGTCCATGTCCGCCTGCTCGCGCATATCGCCTTCGGAGGGCTTGGGCTGAAGGATCTTCACCATGGCGATGTCGCTGTAGGGGAAGATGAAGAATTCGACGTGACGGTTATTTGCGGCAAGCTCCTCCCAGCGCGCAGCGACTTCATCGAGCCGGTAGGTCTCGAGCCGTTCCTCGAGATGATAGGCGGGCAGGACGTCGAACTCGATCCGGGTTGCAACCCCGAGCAGCCCGAGCGACAGGCGCTGGGCCTGGAAGAGATCAGGGTTCTCCGCGGCGCTGCAGGAGACGACCGAACCGTCGGGCATCATCAACCGGAAGCTGCGGCCGGCGGTGGAAAGCGAACCCAGCGCGGCGCCGGTGCCATGCGTGCCCGTCGCCAGCGCCCCTGCCAGCGCCTGCGGGTTCACATCGCCCTGATTGATCAGCGAGGCGCCCTTGGCCCACAAGGTCTCGGTCAACTTGGCAAGGCTCATGCCGGCTGGCGCGGAGGCGCGGCTGAGGTCCGCGCTGACTTCGACCTCGCCCTCCATGTCGGCCAGCGACAGCAAGGTCCCGTCGGTCTCACAAAGCGGCATAAAGGAATGGCCGGCGCCGACGACCCGCACCTTGCGCGACCGTGCGACGATGGCGGACAATTCCGCCTCGGTGCGTGGGCGCTCGATTGCCGTGGGCGCCGCGGAGACGCTTCCAGACCAGTTCGACCATGCAGCCATTATGCGTCCTCATCGAGGGAAGCGGCGCCAAGCAGCAGAGCCGCCTCGCGGAAGATGGCGTCGCGCGGAATACGATCCTCCTCGTTCAGCATTTCATCCACCGCATAGCCAAGTTCGACGGTCATCCGGAGCCGGCGCCACAATGTCCGGCGCTTCACGTTTGGCAGCAGCGGCGCGTAGACCTCGAGCAGCGCGTCGGTGACCTGCCGGTGTGATTCGACCCGGATATGGACAAGTTGGGGCACGGCTCGAAGCGCCCGTTCGATCCAGACGCCGCCAGGTTCAGCGGCGGTTACCTTGGCTGTCGCACGCAGCAGGTCCTCGACGTGGGCTTCGAGCTGCTTGAGCCCGCCGGGCCCGTATTTGCGCAGCCAAGCGTAAAGCGCTTCGTTTTGCCGATCCATCAGCCGGCGGCCAAGTGATTCCAGAACTGCGTACTTGTCCTTGAAGTAGCGATAGAGCGATGTCGGCGAGACGCCGGCCCTCGCGCAGATCAGGTTGGTCGAGATGCGCTCGATGCCGACTTCACCAAGAAGCTCGCCAGCGATGTCGAGCATGCGCTCGCGGGTCTGCACGGCGCGCTCCTGCTTGGGTGAGGCGCGCAGGGCAGGGGCTTTTTGCTTGTCTCGCTTGACCGCAGGCATCGTCAGTCTCCTGCGGGCGCCGGCTGCCGGCTCGGCGGCACGCGCGTCTGATGCAGACCGAAGGCGATCACAGCCGACAGGACCAGACAGACGCCGCCAAAGGCAAGGGCGCCGCGCGCATCGGTCTCCGTCACCAGGAAGGACGCGACAAAGGGCGCGAAGCTGCCGCCCAGCACCTGCGCGCCGCCGCCGAGCACCGCTGCGCGCCGGGTCGGATCGGCCTCGATCATCATCGGCACCGCGAACGGAAGCACAAACAGCCACAGGAAGCCAAAGGCGCCGGACAGCACAATGAAGCCCCAGTCCGGCGGCAGGTAGGCAAAGCCGATCAGGACGCCGATCCCCAAGACCGTCGAGCCGAGGATGGTCGCCAGCCAGTTCCATTTCGTCGACAGCCAGGTCGCGGCGGCGCCGCCGGCAACCTGGCAGGCCAGCGACACCGAAACAGCGATGTTGACGGTGTTTGGATCGTTGCCCGCCTGCTTCGACAGCGGCTCGGCATAGACCCACACGCCAATCGTGTAGGCCGAATAGAGAAAACCGGCGAGCAGGGCGAACCAGCCGCGCACCCCGGGCAGTGAGCCGCCGGATTCGGTCTTGGGAAGCTGGGCAAGACTATTGGGTATGACGAGCGCGGTGAGCGCGGCAACAATGCAGAAGACAGCGAGGCCAACAAAGCCGCCATTGGCGCCCCAGGTCTTGACCACGAAAATCGACAGGAAGGTGGCCATGAGGAACTGGGCCAGCGTCTGGACGGTGAGATAGAAGCCGGACCATCTTTCCGGATGAGGCGTGCGCGCGACCAGCGCCAGGGTCACCCACATCTGGACGCCGCTGGGCAGGCCGGCGGCGGCGCGGATCAGTGTCACCATCTCGCCCTTGAACAAGGGCGTCACCAGGTCGATGGCGGCGAGGATGAGGGACGCGACAACCGCAATGATCCGCATGTTCGCGGT
>JANMWT010000349.1:0-13263 GCA_031394145.1 Alphaproteobacteria bacterium
GCCGCGAAAGGCGAGCGCCCCTGGATGGTGTGTCGAAGGTTCGGCCACCAGCCACACCTGGCTAGAGCAGCCACGAACCTTGTTGACCTCCGCCAGGTCCGGCGACGCGAGCGGCGGCAACGATTTTCCCAGGTCGATCAGGTGCGTGAACCGCCCCTCCCAATCATCAAGGAAGGCGAAATCCTCGCTCAGCCGCGTTGCTTCATCCGAGACGCTCATGGTCCCCGACATGGCGCCGGACGGGTCGCGAAGCAAGGCGGGAGCGCAAGCCGCAGGCCCAGCGGCGCGGCGACGTCTTCACTCGCCGCCGCGCCGGTCGGCGGAGGAGATCACGGCGTCGTGGACCGCTGCTCCTCAGCCGATATCGGCTAACGCGTCGTCCGCGTCGGAGGTGCAGACGCCTTTGCGGCGTCGTTGGCCGCATAGGTCGCACGGTTTGCATCGTTGAGCTGGGCGAGATCGGCGCGGCCAATGCCGGAGACCGCCCGGTCAAGCAACTCGCGGGTGCAGGCGCGCTCGTAAAGGTCGAGGCGCAGCGACCGCGATCCGTGAACCGTACAGGCCTCGCGCGCGGTGGACTGAAGGTGCGAATAGATTTTCTCGGCCGAATCCTCAGGGTGGTAGGTGAACGCGATCTTGACCGTCTCGCTGACGGTCTGAGCGGCGGCGGGATGGGCGGTGAGAGCGACGGCGACCAGCACTGCGCCGGCAAGTCCTGTCAGGGAGTTTAGCCTCGATATCATGGGGAGAGTTCCTTTTTTGTCGTTTCTTATTGTGACGTTTCTCGCCGCCTGTTCTATTTTGCGGCTCCAGCGCCTATGTGCGACAGACGGGTCGAATGCGAAATCGAGAAGGCCGCTAGTCCGGCATGAGAAATTCTCGGAGGGTCTGGGGCGGTACAGGATCTGAAGCACCGTTGATGCCGAGGAGTGTCATACAGGTGTCGTGTTCTTCCTTTGGTGTGCAGGCCTTTGGTGTGCAGGCCCGTCGTCCGCGGGCCCGTCGTCTGCAGGCCCGTCTTCTGCAGGCCCGTCTTCTGCAGGACGTCTCACGTCGCACGACATGGGATAAGCGGCCTTCGAGGCCAAACAGCAGGGGCAATTCCGCCATTTGGCAGTTCGCCCGTAATCGTTTCACCGGCGATACGCCGTAAGGAAACCGGCGACACGCCGCAAGAAAAAGGGGGAGAACGGGCCGACGCATCCTTGGAGGAAACGCCACCGAACTTTCTCCCGCCTGCGCCCGTGCTCGTCGATGCCGTCATGATCAAGCCGATGCCGCCGCTCAACGCCATTCGCGCCTTCGAGGTCGCATCCCGCCACCTCAACCTCTCTCGCGCAGCCGAGGAGCTCGGCGTCACCCAAGGCGCGATTTCAAAACAGGTGATCGCGCTGGAGGATCACATCGGCGCACAGCTCTTCGTTCGCGAACCCAGCGGTTTGCGATTGACCAATGAGGGCGGCTCCCTGAAGGAGGCGATCCGTCCCGCTTTCGCCATGCTGGGCGAGGCGTTTGCGCGCTATTCACGCCGGCCGCCGCGCTCGAATGTCTGCCGCATCTCGACGACGGTATCGTTCGCGTCGGAAATTCTTGTGCCGCGCCTTGCCGAATTCCGAACCAGCCATCCGGGCATCGAGCTCGAATTCATGACCTCCGAGCGTCTCGTCGATCTCGGGCGCGAGGAGTTTGACTTCGTCGTTCGCTATGGCGTCGGCGACTGGGAAGGCGTCGTTTCAACCAAACTTGTCGAGGGGTT
This sequence comes from Alphaproteobacteria bacterium, assembly GCA_031394145.1. Classification (GTDB taxonomy): domain Bacteria; phylum Pseudomonadota; class Alphaproteobacteria; order Caulobacterales; family Hyphomonadaceae; genus UBA7672. The sequence continues at coordinate 1,757 of JANMWT010000349.1, forward strand.
GCTGGCGCCGGTGTGTTCGCCCGAGGTGTGGGCGCGAGCAGGCGCGGATCTGAAGAGGCTGATGGCGACCACCCCGCGCATCCAGTCTGCGGCATTCAACGAGTGGCGCCTCTGGGCCGAGAAAGAGGCGGACATATGCGAGATGGCGCCTTCGCCCATGGTGATCGAAAACTTCCTCGTCGCCCAGCGCGCCGCAGAGGCCAGCCAGGGGTTGGCGCTGCTGCCCGAAGTGATGGTGCGCAATGCTGTCAAACGCGGCGATCTGATGGTGTTCTCGCCGGTGCGATTGGAGAACGAGTACACCTTTTATATCGCCCACACGATCGGCGCGGTGAAGCGGCCGATTGCCCAGGAGGTGATCGCCTGGCTGAAGGCCGAGCTCGCCTAACGCTTCGGCTCGATCAGGTCCCAACGATTGCCGTAGAGGTCCTCGAACACGGCGACGGTTCCATAGGCCTCAACCTTGGGTGGGCGAATGAAGCGCACGCCCTTGGCCGTCATCGCGGCGTGGTCGCGCGCAAAATCGTCGGTCTCGAGGAAGAGGAAGACCCGCCCGCCCGCCTGGTCGCCAATCCGGGCTTCCTGCACCTGACCCTCGGCGCGGGCCAACAGCAAGCGCGTCCCGTGTGAGCCGGTCGGCGCGATCACCACCCAGCGCTTGGTCGGCGTCAGCGGCGTATCCTCGATCAGCGTGAAGGCGAGCGCCTGCGTGTACCAGGCGATCGCCTCATCATAGTCGCGAACCAACAGGGCGATCAGGGAAAGCGTCTGCATCGGCGGAGACTGCGGAGAGTCGAGGCCGGCGTCATAACGAATACGCCCCGGCTTTTGGGCCGGGGCGCATCCTTAGACATCTCAGGAGAGATCCGGGGTTAGCGCGCCACCTTCGAGAAGCAGCCGCCGGTTTCGCCGATCGCATGCTCGGCGAGGCAGAAGGAGAGGTCGGCGCGCGTGTAGGCGGCCGAGACGCAGGCCTGAAGCTGGAGCTGCGACCAGTCGATGCAATCGTAGGTCGGTTTGTCCTTCATCGCGGCCTTGACGTCGTCGGTATTGCCCTTCTCCGCGTCGAGGACGTGAAGAGCGGCAAGGGTGACGATGCGGTTGGCCGTGCTTTCGCGCTTGGGATCGACGCGCATGGCCGCAGCCGGCGCGGTCGCAGGCGTGATCGTCGCGATCGCGGCGGCCGGCGCGCTGGCGGTGATCAGCGACACTTTATCCCAGATTGAGCCCTGCGAACCGGCGTTGGCCGAGACCAGCATCGCGTTGAGATCAGGACCGGCGAAGAATTTCTGTGCGGTGTCGGCGACCGGTTTCATCGCCTTGGCGCTGACCTTGAGGTGGTTGGCGGTGCTGCCGGCGTCCTTGAGGCGCGACTTGCCCCAGGCGATGTCCTGCAGCTTGTAGGCCTGGTCCTTTACGAAGGCGGCGGCGCTGGAGATGCGGCCGCTATCCTGGCTGTTCACGACCAGCGCCGATTGCAGAGCTGATTCGCCGCCCTTGAGCGAGCGGGCATAACCGACATCGTTGCGCATGCCGTTGAGCACGCGGTCACGGCCATAATAAGCGTCGATGTCCCGGACGGCCGCGCCGAACTCCTTGTTCTGGGCGGCGACCATGGCCGAATAGGAGACCCAGCCGCTCGAAAGCTGGTCGGGGTTCTGGGCGCCGAAAGTGTCGAGCGCCTTGTCGAGCTGGTCGGCCCCGGTCAGTGGTTTGGCCTGGATATCAGAGACTTGGCCCTGATAATCGGCGTAGGCTGCCGCCGCGCCGCGGACGAGGCTCGGCGCGGGCGTACTTGGCGTCTGGGCAAGGGCGGACAGCGGCAGAGCGGTCGCGAAGGCGCAGGTCAACAGCCAGGTCTTGAGACGCATGGGTCACTCCGTCGTTACACTTACGAAGTCGCGGAACAGGGGAATCCTAGCAGACGCGGCCCGCAATGTGCTTCCAAATTCGAGGGTGCGCTGACAATTCTTTATGCGCGGTTAGGACACTCGATGGAAGTGGCTGCTTCAATCAAGGGTGAGGGGCCCAGGGTCGCGGTATGACTGCGGTTCAAGGCATCTGGATCGGATTGTCGCTCGCGGCCGCCGCGTGGGGCGCTGTCGCAGGCGTGCCGTTGTGGCTCAGCATCGCCGCGTTAACCTTTGCTATTCTTCCCAGTCTGGTTGGAATTTTCGTGCGTGGCTCGATGCCCCCCAGCCAGGCAGCCGAGCTCGAAACCGGCCTCTTCATCGCCCTTGGCACCCTGGGCGTTGCGTTTACCGGCGGAGCGGTCTCGCCCCTGATCGTGCTCTATGCTGCGGCAATCGGACTCGCCTGGTCCTCGGGCGAGCCGCGTCTTGCCATCGAGGCGGGGGTGTTTTCGACGCTGGGCTATGCCTTCGCCATGATCGCCAGCATCGGCGCTAACTCTGGCGCTAACCTTGGCGCAGGCGATCTTTCCCTCCTGGCGGGGCCTTATGCGCTGGGCGCCATGGTGCTGACCGGGGTGATTGCGGTCCTTTCAGCTCAGGCCGGGCCGGGCCCGGCGGTTGCGCCTGCCGTCGGGGCGGTCGACCCTGCCACCCTGCAAAAGCTCCGGGAGGCCAATGCGCGCGCCAGCCGAGCGGAAAGCCATGCGGATGCTGCAATCGCCGAAGCGGCGTCGGCGAAGCAGGCGCTCGAATCACGGACCCGCTTTTTCGCCCAGACCAGTCACGAGCTGCGCACCCCGCTCAACGCCATCATCGGCTTTGCCGAAATGATGAAGCACGCCGTCTACGGCCCGCTGCCGGCCAAGTACGAAGAGTATGCCGGGTTGATTCACGAGGGCGGGCGCGGCCTTTCGATCGTCATCGACGACGTTCTCGACCTTTCCCGCATCGAGGCGGGCCACACCATCGACCCCGAACTGATCAGCTTGTCCGACCACGCCGCCGAGGCGGTTCGTTTCATGGCCGATACGGCTGCGCGCAAATCGATTCGGCTGGAAATGGCCAGCAACGAGGACGTCGAGGCCTTCGCCGACCCCAAGGCGGTGCGCCAGATCGCCCTCAATCTGATCTCCAACGCCTTGAAATTCACGCCCGAGGGCGGTGAAGTTTCGGTCACCACGGCCATGTCGCCCGCTGGCGCGCTGCTGGCGGTCTCAGACACGGGCGTTGGCATCACCGAGGAGGAACTGACACGGCTTTCGCGCGCCTTCGAACAGGGCGAGGAAGGCCGCCGGCAGAAGGGTGCAGGCCTTGGCCTGTCGGTCGTTCGCGCCTTTGCGGAGCTGCATGGCGGGCGCCTGGACATTGAAAGCCGCCTCGGTGGCGGCTCGACGATCGCGGTCTTCTTCCCCGCCGAGCCGGGGTCGGCCTGATTCTCTGTCTGGCGCTCTCGTCACTGTGCCTTGTTTCCCTTGCGCCTTCTCGTCGCGCATGAAGCTCTCGCCTTGGCGGGGGCTTGCGCTACAAGGGGAAATTGCCGTGATATTTGGGGGCGACTGGGGGCAGTCGGAAACCGGTCGCCATGACGGACGTCTTTATCTGTTACTCGCGTGAGGACCGAGACCGGGTTCGCCCGATCGCGGAGGGCCTGCAGGCTGAGGGATGGGACGTCTGGTGGGACCCCGCCGCCCCCCTGCAGGGTGAGACGGACACGGTCGACCGCCAGCTCGGCTCGGCCGGCGCCGTCCTGGTGATTTGGTCGGCTGCATCACGCGCATCAGAATATGTGCGCTCGGAAGCGGCGACCGGTCTTTACAAGAACAAGCTGATCCAGGTCCGCATCGACAGTGCGCATCCACCCCGCCCGTTCGATCAGGTCGAGGTGCTCGACCTCGGCGCATGGTCGGGCGATCGCGACGATGCGAGCTGGCGCCGCGTCGTCGGCGCCGCCCGCCTGTTTGCTGGGGCGCCAGGGAGCGAACGGCCACAGGTGATGCGCCGCGCTGCCCGCGGAGCGCCGCCTTCGGCGGAGCCCTCCGACATACCCAATGACTACCTCGAACCGCGCAGCGGGATCACCGTCGGGCCGCTGATCGCGGCGGCAGCGCTACTGGTCGTCGGCGCCGGCTTTTGGGTGCTCGACCCCTTGGGCTGGCGCAAGCCTGCCGGCACCGAGAGCGCTGACGCTGCGACCAGCGAAGCGCCGGTGCGTACCGCAGCAAAGACGCCGGTGAAGACCGCGCCGCTGACCGCGTCCGTGGCCGCACCGTCAGGAACCGACACGCCCGCCTCCGAGATCGCCTGGGCCAAGGCTAATCGCACCAGCCCGGTCGAACTGCGCGGCCTTCTGACGGCCTATCCCGGGACCAACGCCGCCGAGTCGGCTCGCTCGCTGCTGCGTGTGCTCGACGCCCAGGGATGGGCTGATGCAGTGACCGCCGACACCGAGAAAGCCTATTCAACCTATATCCAGTCATTCCCTGCCAATGCCGACGTGCCCGGCGCGATGGTCGCCGCAGCGCAGGAGCGGTTGGCGTCGCTGTCGTCCGAGCGCTCCCAGGCGATCGCCGACGTGCAGCGGGCGCTGATCGCGAGCAAGACCTACAAGGGCAAGACCGATGGCCAGCCTGGCGAAGCAACGATCAAGGCCGTTCGCGCTTTTACCCAGGCTCACAACCGGCAGATGATCGACTTGAAGCTAGCCGCGCCGCGCGACCTGCGCGCCTTTGCCGAATCGGTGAACGGTGAGAGCGGACGCACAGCGGCGCCGGCGCCGGCGGTGGCCAGCATCGTTTCGGCGCCGGCGGCCGCAGCGGCCCCGACCGCCGTTCCGACCGCCGTTCCGACGGCGCCTGCGCCCAAGCCTGCGCTGGTCCTGCCGCCGCCGCCTAAAGCGGTCCCACCGGCCCCCTCCGCCGCGTCGGCCGCCGCCGCCGCCGCTGATCGGGCGCGTCTCCAGCAGGCTGAGGAGGCCCGCAAGGCCGCCCAGAAACAGGCTTCCGTGGAACTTGCGTCCGCTCAGCTCCTGCGCAAGGACACCGCAGATTGGTCCGAGGCGAAGGCCGCCAATACGGCCGGCGCCTATCAGGCATACCTGACCGCCCATCCCACCGGGGCGAACCTTGCCGAGGCCCGCGCCAGCATTGCGAAGCTGGCGCGCCCGCCGGAATACAATCTGACGCAGCTTGCACCGCAAGTCCGTCAGGCGGTCGAGACAGCCCACCAGGTGCAGGCGACGGCGCTGTCGCGCGCTGCCGCCGCCCGCAATACCGCCGTGCGCGCCGACGCGGTCGCCGCCGCCGCACGCTCGGGTTCGGCTGGCACCCAGATCCTCACGGCCGCCGACGGCGCCCGTTATGAGTCGCAGGTATCGGCAGGCGCGCCGAACGGCCTTGGCCTCAAGGTTTCCGGCGGCGCCGCCAAGGGTGACCGCTATCGGGGCGAGATGCGCAGCGGTCTTGGCGTCGGTCTCGGCGTCTACGATTTCTCGGACAATCCCAACAACGCCCAGTCCAGCGCCCTGCGATATGAAGGCGAACACGCCAATGACCAGGCCAATGGCCTTGGCATGACCTACTGGAAGAACGGCGACACCTTTGCCGGCCAGGAAACCGCTGGCGGCGCCGGACGCGGGGTGATGACCTTCGCCAACGGTCAGCGCTATGAAGGCGAGATGGTCAACGGCAAACGCAACGGCTTTGGCGTCGTCTGGTCGGCCGACGGTCAGGTCGTGATGGCTGGCCGCTTTGAAAACGGCGCGCTGGTCGAACCCCTGGCCACTTCGGGGCAGTAGCCAGGCTATTCGCCCTTGGACTTGTCCTCTGGCGTCGGCGCGTAGGTCGGTTGCGGGATCAGCACGAAGTTGTGCGCCGCGCGGAAGTCGCCGACCTCGAAGAGCACCCGGACCGGTTGCTGGTTCTTGTCTCGAGGGTTGGGTAAAAGTTCAAGCTGCACCGCTTCGCGCGGATCGAGCGCTTCGATGCGCGCGATGGCGGCTTCCGGAAAGTAGTAGACTTGGAAGGGATCGCCCGTAATGTCGTCTTCCTCGGCGGTTTCGGCAGCCCACTCGATGTGCGTCATGGCGCGCGGGGTTGGCGTCAGCTGACCGGTCGATCCGAAAAGCGAGCCCAACCAGGGCTCATCGAGGCGGACCGGATCGCGGATATAGAGTTGAGCGGTGGCGGGCAGCGTGTCGCCAACCGGTATCGCGATGGCGAGGCGCAGGCCGGGCTTCTTCTTGTCGGTGCTGTTGCGCAGGCCAAGCGCCGCGCCGGTGGCCTTGTCGACCTCGCTGAGGGCCCACTGGTCGGCGGACACGCGCGACGCCCGCCAGACGCCGTGGCCAGCGGCGTATTCAAGATAATTGGTCTTGGCGAACTGACGGTAGCTGTCGCGGATGGTGGCGGCGACCTGGCGGACCGAAGGATGGTCGCAGCCCAAAGATTTGGCGTGGGCGCGGACGGAGGCGGCGGTGTCCTCGATCTTGTCGTGTGAGAAGTTGGCGCGCAGCAACTCGTCCTGCGATTGATAAAGGCCAGCATTCAGGGCGTAGCGTTCCCCGGTCGTGAAGAGGTTGCAGGCGTCGTCGGCCGCGGATATGGCGGCGCGCTCGAGGAAGACGCGCTCGACGGCTGCCGTGGCGGATTGCGCGGCGGCCGAAGGGGCAAGCAGCGCGATGGCCGTAGCAGTGAAGGCGAGGAAGCGTAGCGCCATGGCCGAAGTGCTAGCTGGCTGGCGTTGAGGATGGGTTTACAGGCCAGGAGCGTGCGGGGCCGACCGGCTGCTGGTCGCATCGACAGTCAGGCCGGCGGCCTTGCGGCGGCGGGACGCCCTGGTCCACGAGCCCTGGTCCATGAGATGAGGCCGGTGACCAGAAGGCCAACAAGACCGGCCAGCACATAGACGCCGATCCGCTGCTGCTCGGCCCCGGAAAGTCAGGCGGACGTCACTGAAAGCAATCACCGCTGCGATCATCTTCCGTCCCTATGCCGAGCGGGCGAAGCTGGTTAATCAGGGGTTAATCGCCCCGTTCCCCATGCTTGCTCATGCTAGCAACGCCGGCGCCAGTCTCGTGCCGACGTTGAAACCGGAGCCCGGAAAACCCCATGCCTCGCGACATCCAGGCCCAGATCTGGGCGGGCGCCCTGGTCCGGCGGGCGCAGATCGGCGGCGCCTTCGCCACCATTGTCCATCGCGGAGACGCCGATCGGGGCGATGTGCTCGTCAAGGTCACTTCGGCTCGCGGACGCGCGAAGCTTTACGCGCCGGCCTTCAATCCTGAAGGTCCCACCGAATTCGAGACGTTGCCCGCCGGAGCCGCTGATCCTGCTGAAGCCGATGTCGATGCGCTGATCGCCAAACGCCTCAAAGCTGACCGCGACCTCTGGGTGATCGAGATCGAAGATCGCCAGGGCCGCCACTTTCTCACCGAGCCGGTTCGCGACTAGCGGCCCGCGCGGGTGGTCGATTTCTCAAGCGGACCGACAGGTTCGATGCGCGTCGCCTGCTCCAGCTCGGCAAGTGAGCCAGCGATCAGAGCCTCCACAATTTTCCGACCGCAACCCTGCCGCCCTCCAGCGACTGGCGAATGCCGGCGATGGCGGACCATACCCGCCGACCGGATCGCCAGAGCCGCTTCCTCAGCGCGGTCTTGCGGCTTGTGCAAGGCGTCGGCCCGGTTGTCACTCCCGCGCCTGACGCGTGGGGTAGAGGGCCACGCTCTTCGCCTCCTGCTTTACGGCGCAAGGCCACCAGCCTAGACTCGTGCCATGACCCTCACCCGCACAATCAACGCCTTCAACACGGCGACCGCCAGCGAGAACAAGATTCACGACGACGCCACCGCCGCCAAGTTCGGCTTCGTCGGCGGGCTGGTGCCGGGCGTCGACGTCTTCGCCTACATGGCGCATGGTCCGATGAAGGTGTGGGGCCTCGACTGGCTCAGCGAAGGCGGCATGCGCGCCAAATTCATCACGCCGGTCTATGACGGCGACGACGCCACGCTGAGCGCGCAGATCGTCGGCGATGATGGCCTCAAACTGGAACTGACCTCGCGCGACAAACTCTGCGGTGCTGGCTCGGCGCTGCTGCTTATCGAGGGCCCGTCGCCGGAAATCCCGCCGCGCGGAAAACAGCCGGCGCTCGACGCCCGCCCGCCAGCATCGATGACGTCGCTGCCGGTCGGGCTGGTGATGGGTTATCCGCTCGAGACCTACAGCGCCGAACTCGGCCGCGAGCATCTCGACATGGTGCGCGAAGAGCGCCTGCTCTACGACGACGGCCGCATTTGCAACCCCGCCTACCTGCTGCGTCGGATCAACTATATTCTCGCGACCAACGTCAAGCTGGGCCCATGGATCCACGTCGAGAGCGACGTGCGCATGCACTCTCTGGCGGTCGATGGCGAGGTCCTGGATGTACGTGCGGTGGTAAGCGACAACCTCAACCACAAGGGTCATTTGATCGTCACGCTCAGCTTTGCCGTGCTGGCGGGTAATGAGCGCCTGGTCATGACCGGCGCGCACCGCGCGATCTACGAGCCGCGGCAGGTGCGAGGCTAGACGGGTCAAAGCGCCCGCCGCCGGGTCTCAGGGCGTCTTCTGTCGGCCACGACATGATGCGGCGGCGATCGGGCGGCGATTGAGCGGCGAGCCGGCAAGATCGACGCGGTGCGTGCGATCTTGCCGAAAGCGGGCCGGCGATCGATCGAGCTAGTGCCCGCCCTTTGCCGGTTTGGCGGTCGGTTTGGTTGCAGCTTTCGCCTTGTCCGCCTCAGCGGCGGTTGCGGCCGCTGCTGTGGCCGCCGCCGCTCTGGCTTCCTGGACGCGCGCGCCTGCAAGCACCCCGTGCAGCGCATAATTGCCCTCGTGGCAGGCGTACTCGTAGATCGGTCCGCCCAAGGCGTGGAATTCATACTCGCCGCCCCATGGCGCATTCCAAAGCGTCGGGTCTTCGATCGTGAAGCTGTAAAAAAGCCGGTCGTCCGCGGCGCGACGGAATTTCTCGGTGACCTTCAGGCTCTTCCATGAACCCATGAATTGCTGGTCCGGCGGGATGTTGGTGGTTTCCACCACCAGCGTATCGCCCTCGAACCATCCGATCGAGTCGCCGAAATACGGGCGCAGATCATCGGTGCGATGCTTCGCATTCAGCCGGATGATCCGTGCGTCGTGCACCATCTCGGTGACGATGACCACCGCATCGGGCGACTGCACGATCTGGTAATTGTTGTTGTAGAATCCGTTGGCGAACATCGGCGGTCCGCCATTGCGGCCGAAGGAGACGATGCAACGCTCGGAACTGCGCGATTCAGGATTGTCGTAGGCGCCGCCGCGCGGAATCGGGCTGGGGCCGAGCAGTTTCACGAAGGCTGCAGGCTCGGGCGCAGGCGCAGTCGTTGCGCCGGGCTTACGGGGTGGAAACTGACCGTTGGGCGTCGTCATCAGCGAGGCGCGCGGCTCGCCATTGACCCGCATCACCTGATTGCCCGGATCCAGCCAGAAGCGGTTATAGCCTCCGACAGCGCCGCCGCCGGCGGCATATTCGGGCTTGAGGTTGGCCGGCGCCTTGTACTCGACCGGCGCATCGGCTGCGGTCTTTTCGTTGCCTTCCTCGATTTCCTGAACCATCGCCTGTTCGAGCGTCTTGACCTCGGCTTCCGTCAAGGCGGCGCGGTCCTTGAATTCGGCGCGGCGCGTCATCGGAGTGAGCGTCGAGTTGCTCCAGGTGCCCTGCAGGTCAGGCTGGCCGATCTTGAGACGGGGCGCAGAATAGGTCGGATAGGGCTTGGTCGGATCATATTTTGGCGCCGCGGCAGGCCGCGCCGCTGCGGCTGATTTTGCCGGCGTCTGCGCGATGGCCCCGATGGCCCCGATGGCCCCAACGGAAAGCGCAGTTCCTAAGGTGAGAAGCAGAGCGTAGCGCAAGTGAGCCTCCTGCAGGTTGAGACGCGACGAGGTGCAAGGTTGAGACGCGACGAGGTGCAAGATAGGTACGCCGATCAGTGCGCTTCGACAATCTGCGGCGTCCCTGCCGGGACGCTCGCTTTGGACGCCTGCCTTGGACAATCCTGGCTCGCCCAAGCGCTGCACACATCGCATGCGCGCTCTGGACCTTGTGATCGCGCAGCGGGTCGTTCGCTGCAAAGAGGCGCTGCTCCCCCCGAGGGGCCTAGCCAGGAGGGGCACGGTCGCGTTTCAGGGCGGTCTCCAGGCCATCCGGGTGGATCGCCCACATCTGCGCTGCCCCTGAGCGCTGGTCGAGCGGCCGCACAAAGAAATTCGTCGCCAGCCTCCGCCAAGCCAGGACTGAAGCGCCGCTCAGCATCTCTTCCTCGGTTTCAACGGTGTATCGGCCAGCTGGAAGTTCCCGGTCGATCTCGTCGAGAATGAATGGACGGGTGAATTCCACGGTCCGGGTCGTGACGCGCTTGCTCAGGCAGTCTCCGATTCAAAAGAAGTCGTCTTGGCTGGCTTCGGCTGCGAGATGGGCCCGCCGCCGTTTGCCTCAGAGGCTGTCGCGGCCCTGGGCCCCGAATGGGGCATATTCGAACATCGCTGAGTCAGCGAATATCGCGTTGGGGAAGCTTGCGGTCAGGGCGAGGCGTTTGATCGCCGGGCTTCGCCGCGATGCGTCAAGAACTTGGCCCTCCGTCAATCCCAGCTTGGCCATGAGGTGTCGCGCCGAGCGCTGGCCTTTGTCGATGCCGGCCTCTTTTTCGAGACGCAGATAGGTCTCCATCCGCGCACTGCGCTTGACGACCAGGAACTCGCGCACGCGCCAGGCAGTGATGGCCGCGCAGATCGCGAGGACGACCGCTCCTGTGACAGTCCATTGGTTGGCGATCATCGGCGGCTCCCGGCGTCACACCGGACGCGCTGGATGACTTGTAGCGCGAAATCCGTCTCTCAGGGGATGTTTCCGTTGCGCTCTGCATGTCGCGGGCTTTGACCTCCGCATCGGCGCTGGCGAGGCGTGATCGACCGCTGCCAACCGTCTCGTAGGCAGCCGCAGCTTCGGGTTGCGGGTGCGGCGTCTTAAGTCGGAGCATGCGGCTGAGGGGCTAGTTTAGGGCGTAAGCTGCTTGGCGTTTTGCAGCGCGCAGGGGAGGAAACTCCGGCGTCTGGACGCCAGCGCGACCGGCTTCCCCCGCCAGCTCGGCGCGTCGAGAGGCGATACGCTGGGTCAGCTCGAGGCGGATTTGTTGGGCCAGGCGGGCTTGCAGGGCGTTTCCGCTGACAGCGAGGTATCGCGCGAACAAGGTTTCGACGGGCGGGTGGTCGAAATTCGGGGAAGTCGAAGTCTGCGTCTTCTGTCCCTCCGCGCGGGCGAACCGCTCAAGAACGCTGGCGATAAAACGCTTGGCGTCCAGTCAGAATGCTGGATGACGCACTTCGTTCCATCCGCTCCGGCGGCAAAACCCAAAGCGAGGTCACGCGGCCAGGATCTTGATCGCCCACGGGCGTGGGACACGCGCCGGCCTTGCTCTCAGGTCTAAGCCCAAAAGCATCGACTGGACCCGCTCTCAGGGCGGACCTAGGTTGCCCCGAACCAAGGCGCGGCGGGGGATCGATCGGACCCTGCACGATGCCGAAA
>JANMWT010000396.1:0-5677 GCA_031394145.1 Alphaproteobacteria bacterium
GTTCTACGGCCCGTTCGGCGACATCTCCGACGGCGAGGCCTGTGAGCAGCAGTTCCGCAACGCCTTCCTGCTCGGTTGCGCGGGGGCCTGGAGCCTGCATCCCAACCAGATCGCCATCGCCAAGCGGGTGTTCAGCCCGGACCCCGGCGAGGTGGCCTTCGCCAAACGCATCCTCGAGGGCATGCCCGACGGCACCGGCGTGGTCATGCTCGACGGCAAGATGCAGGACGACGCCACCTGGAAACAGGCCAAGGTGATTGTCGATCTCGCGAAGCAGGTCGCAGCGAAGGACCCCGCGATGGCGACAGCTTACGGGCTCTAGCTCGCCCTCAGCGCTTTGGCTCCGGCAGGCCGGCGGACGTGGCCAGCGCATCGACCTGGTAGGACCACGCCTCTTTGTCCTTGCGGCCGATGACCCGGAGACACGCATAAGGACGCGAAGGCTGGTTGTCGGCGTCGCGCTGAGCGATGGGCCAGAGTTTGGCGCAATTGCCTGATCGACAGAAACATGTCGTGGCGTCAAACTCTGTAGCGCTCTCCGCGAAATGATCTGCGAATGTCGCCGACGGCAGTGATCCTGGCTTGCGCAACGCGACGAGGGCGCTGTCGTCGGTCAGAAGCCGCTCGGCGGCATAGTCCCCGCCCGCTAGTGCGGACAGCGCCTTGCGATCGCCTGCCCGCAACGCCCCGAGAAAGTCGCCGACCACCTTCTGCATCTCGGGAAAATGCCGCCAGTCGCCGAGCACCGGTGCAAAGCTCTGGGCCATCGGTCCAGTCATCGGCGCGGTGGCGCGCGCAATACCGGCGGGGACAAGCTGGCCTTGGCTCATGAACTGAAGGAACTGACCGGCGGCCGTCTTGCAACCGGCCTGGCGATTGCCGTCGATCAGGATGCCGGGTGAACGCAACAGCCCCGCCTCGAGATCGGCCGCCGCCTTGGCGCAATCGCCAATGCGCCCGGTGAACTCTCCGCGCCAGAACCCGTCCATCGAGCCGCGGCCATCGACATAACCGCCGATCGACGCTCCGGTCTTGGCGTAGATTGCATCGGCGTCGGCATAGACGCGCTCGTTGCGCGTAAACGCCAGGGACGGTCACACAATGGCCGAGCCACTTGGCGGGATCAGCAGCGATGGTGGAGAGCTGCACGGGTTCTGAATTGGTCGGCGCACAGACCATACTGGTTGACGTCGGTCGCTGCGCCTCGGCGAGCGGGGCGGCGAGCGGGGCGGCGAGCGGGGCGGCGATCGCAGCGAGCAGGACGATCAGAAAACCCATCACCCTCATGAGCCCACCTCTAGCCTGCCCCATCAGTCGAGCGGATCGTGGTGGGTATCAAGTTCCTGCGCCAGCTGCAGGTTTCGGAGGGCCGATCTTTGCAGCACGTCGCGGGCCTGAGCGCGCGCGAACAGCAAGGCGAGGCCTTCGGCTGCAAACGCGCCCAGGAGCGTAAAGATCACCGCGGTCGTCACCGGCCGCTCCACCATTTTCTGGACGATCGACGGGGGCACAAGCTGCCGCGCCGGCGGCCGAACCGGGCGCCTTGCGATCGCAACGCTCGAATCAAGCCGCGCCGGTTCGAGACTGTGCGGGTGTGAGCTGTCGTCCATGCCTGCGCCTCCCCGGGCCTGGCTCAAGCCTGGCCCGACCCTCACTAACGGCCGAAATGCCGGTTTGTTCAAGATGGCGCGGTGATTGCGCGAATTATGACCAGCGCGCGAAGCGAAACCATCCGGTCATCGGCCATGAAAACAGCACCGGTTCGATTTGTGTGCCGGCGCCGATGTTGTGGGCCACCCACGGCTCGCCGGCTTCAAGCTTGTGCGTCACAATGCCGATGTGCGGCAGGCTGGTTCCGGTCAAGCGCCAGGAAACGACATCGCCTGGGCGGTAGTCTGCGGGGCGGCCGCTGAGCGCTCGCGCACCGCCCCTGCGGCGGAAGAATGTCTCAAGGTTGGGAACGCGGCGATGGTCGATGTTGCGGTCGGGGCGCGACAGACCCCAGAGCTGGGGATAGGCGGTAAAGTCCGCCGCCATGTCCTGGTGCACCAAAACCTGGAGGTCGACGCCGCCGTGCCGAAAGGCGCGAACCACGGTGTCAGCGCAGACGCCGCGATCGTCCGGCACATCGCCCATCGGGTAAGCCAGTCTGACATAGGCCGGATCATAGATCTCGGTTCTGGTGGCGCGCAGTTCCGCCCCGATCGCGACCTGGTCAGGAAAGGCGGGTTGAGCAGGCGTCTGCGCCGGAGCAGCCGGCGCCAGTCCCAGCCCGACCAATCCCACGAGCAAGACCCGCCGATCCATGCGCTCGATCCAGCGCGCCGATTGCGGCGCGACAACGACCGGCATGCGGCGACAAGCGCGCTTACTTGAGATTCATACCTTTGATCTTGATGAAGGCAGGCCCGAGGATGACGAGGAACAGAACCGGCAGGAAGAACACGATCATCGGCACCGTCAGCTTGGCTGGCAAGGACGCTGCCTTCTTCTCGGCTTCCAAAACGCGCAGCTCGCGGTTTTCCTTGGCCATCGTACGAAGGGCGTTGCCCATCGGCGTTCCGTACTTCTCAGCCTGGACCAGCGCCATGGCGACGCTTTTCACCCCGGGATGGTTGGTCCGGTCGGCGAGGTTGTAATAGGCGACCCGACGGTCCGGCAAATAGCTGAGCTCAGCGGTGGTCAGTGCAAGTTCTTCGGCCAGTTCAGGAGATGCCGTGCCGATCTCTTCGCCGACCCGGGCGAAAGCCTGCTCGATGGCGGTGCCGCTTTCAACGCAGATCAGCATCATGTCGAGCGCATCAGGAAAGGCGCGCATGATTGAGGTGCGTCGCTTGCCGATCAGGTTCTCGAGATAAAGGTTGGGTCCGTAAAAGCCCGCGGCGAAGGCAAACACCACGACGCCGATCTTCATCTGGATCTGCAGACCGTGGTCGTTGACCAGCCAGAGATAGAGGAAGGCGCCGATACCGAACACCAGCGGCAGTGCGAAGCGGCAGAAGTAGAACACCGACACCGGTTTCGGCCCACGCAGGCCAGCCTGGTTCAGCTTCTTGATGACGTTGGGGTCTTCCAGAGCCTTTTGAAGATCGAGCTTGTCGACGAATTTCTTCATCACGCTGGTGTCGAGGCGACGGATGCTCTTCTTTTCGGTCTCCAGCGCGGCGCGGCTCTTCCGGCGAAGCTCCTCGCGACGGTTGGACACCGCCTTGAGACGGCTCGTCAGCTTGTCGTTGGAGAGAACCGGTGCGGCAAGCGTCACGATGGTGGCGAAAGTTGCAACTGCTGCAAACGCCGCCGCAAGAAAGGCGGGGTCCACAACCATCGCAACGAAGCCATCCAGCGAGTTCATGCCTCAGCTCTCTAAATCTGGAAGTTGATCATGGAGCGCATGATCCAGATGCCGATGCCCATCAGGCCAGCGGCAATCAACAGGATCAGATGCCCGAAATCATTGGTAAACAGGGTCATGATGTAGTCTGGCGTCGTCATGTAGACGAGCAGCATCACGATCACCGGGAGGGAGCCGATAATCCACGCCGAAGCTTTCGCCTCACCCGACAGCGCCTTGATCTTCTCACGAAGCAGTTTGCGCGAGCGCAAAACCGCCGACAAGTTGCCGAGCGCTTCTGAAAGATTGCCGCCGGCCTTCTGCTGAATCGCAAGCACGATGTTGAAGAAGTTCACTTCCTGAACTGGGGTTCGCAGATACATGCGGTTCAAGGCCTGATCGACGGTCACGCCCATGGCGACCGCATCGATCACGAGGGTGAATTCGCCGCCAAGTGGCTGCGGGCTCTCGCGTGCAATCACCTTGAGGCATTCGCCCAGCGGCAGTCCGGACTTCACACCACGCACGATGATGTCGATCGCGTCAGCGAACTGGCTGATGAATTTCTTCTGGCGCATGTCGATCGCCATGCCGAGCGCCCAGCGCGGGACGCCGAGGGCGGCGCAGAAGGCGACCCCACCCGCCACATAGTATTGGAAGCCAGCGACCATAACGGCGATGCCGGCCACCGTACCGATGACGCCCGAGCCGATCCAGAAATACATCACCGGAAAGGCGAAACCTGCCTGCTTGATGCGGTCCTCGATGGTCTTGCCGACCCTGCGATTGGCGCGTGTCGCCTCCTCGCGATCGCGCAGTCCCTTCATGTTGTCGGCAACTGCCTTGCGGCGACCGACGTTGGTATCGGCGACGCGCTTGGTCCCGGCCCCGATCGCCTTGACGCGCTTGGAATGCTTCGCACTCGTACCCGGCATGAGCAGGCCGAGCGCCACGATCGCAATCGCAGCGAGTCCTGCGATCAGGTAAGTGATCATAGACGAGTTCAACGGCTGCCCTCCTCCAGCGCGTCCAGCGCGCGGCCCAAATCGGCGTCCAGGTTGAAATAGCGGGCGCGCTCCCAGAAGCGCGGGCGCCCGACGCCGGTGCCGCGATGGAAGCCAATCAGCTTGCCGTCCTTGTCCTCGCCCTCGATCTCGTAGCGCATGATGTCCTGGGTCACGATCACGTCGCCCTCGAGACCCATGACTTCGGTGATCGAAACGATCTTGCGGCTGCCATCGCGCATGCGCGAGGCCTGGATGACGATGTCGATTGAGCCGACGATCATCTCCCGGATCGTGCGCTGGGGCAGGGCGAACCCGCCCATCGTGATCATCGATTCGACACGCGAGAGGCCCTCGCGCGGGGAGTTGGCGTGCAGAGTGCCCATGGAGCCGTCGTGGCCCGTGTTCATCGCCTGCAGAAGGTCAAACGCTTCAGGTCCGCGCACCTCGCCCACGATGATCCGGTCAGGACGCATCCGCAGGCAGTTCTTGACCAGATCGGTCATCGTGACCCGACCCTGGCCTTCAAGGTTGGGCGGTCGGGTCTCGAGACGCACGACATGCGGCTGCTGCAGCTGAAGTTCGGCCGCATCCTCGCAGGTGATGACCCGTTCGCCCGGCTCGATGAACGCCGTCAGCGTGTTCAACAGGGTAGTCTTGCCCGAACCCGTACCACCAGAAATCAGCACGTTGCAGCGGCAGGCGCCGATGATGCGCAGGATCTCGGCGCCCGGCTCGGTGATCGAACCGAATTTCACCAGATCATCGATCTTCAGCTTGTCTTTGCGGAATTTCCGGATGGTCAGTGTCGGTCCGTCGATCGCCAGCGGCGGGGCGATGACGTTGACGCGCGAACCATCGGCGAGGCGCGCATCGCAAATTGGCGAGCTTTCGTCGACCCGACGGCCGACCTGGCTCACGATGCGCTGGCAGATGTTCATCAACTGCGCGTTGTCGCGAAAGCGAATGTTGGTGCGCTGGATCTTGCCGGCGACCTCGATATAGGTCGTGCCCGCGCCGTTGACCATGATGTCGGCGATGTCATCCCTGGCCAGCAGCGGCTCAAGCGGACCATAGCCCAGAACGTCGTTGCAGATGTCTTCGAGCAGCGTATCCTGCTCAGCCACC
Source organism: Alphaproteobacteria bacterium (assembly GCA_031394145.1). Lineage (GTDB taxonomy): Bacteria > Pseudomonadota > Alphaproteobacteria > Caulobacterales > Hyphomonadaceae > UBA7672. The sequence goes on from JANMWT010000396.1 coordinate 5,464, forward strand.
GACTTGACGACGTTCTTGATCGAAACGATCTCGATGACAATGTCGCGGATCTCTTCGCGAGCGCTTTCCTGGTCGAGCTGGGCAAGCTGCGAGAGGTCGATGGTGTCGATCAGCGCGTTGAAGACCTCGGTCTTGGTCCGGTAATACTCGTCCGACCGGCTATCAACGACGATTGGCTTTTCCTTGGGCGGCGGAGGCGGCGCCGTTTTGGATG
>JANMWT010000404.1:0-5082 GCA_031394145.1 Alphaproteobacteria bacterium
CGCGGCGGTGCGTATCGATCCGATGTCCGCAGGCCAGAAGGGCGCCAAACGAGGTCGTCTCAACCCGCTCGATCGGGTATCACGTCGCGGAAACGCTCGACAATCTCACGCACGGTTTCGCGCGAGAACCATTCATCTCCCTGGCCTAGCGCCTCAGGAGGGTCATTGCGCAAGACGCAGGTCCACCAATTGCCGAGATACTCGGCCATCGCCATGCGGCCGGCGTGCTCCCACGCTTCGGTCTGGTCATCATGCCAGCTACGAAATTTCGAGATCGATCGCTCGATCGCGGCCGCGAGGCTGGCCTGCGCCTCGCGCGTGCGGATCATCCGGAGATGGAGGCCGGACATCCTCCGGTAGGCGTCCAGCAGCCCGGCGCTCCGGCTGATCCGTCTCGCAGCCTCTGTGAAGAGGACGCCATGGTCGGGCGGGTCGCGGCGCGGGTGATGGACGCCCTTGTATCTTCCCATGTCGTGCGCCTCCGACGCGGCTTGACTGTTATGAGAACAAAAGTAGAACATCAAGCCAGGTCATTCGTTCCTGGGAGGCCGAGATGTTTGCGAAACTCGACATCGATCATCACGCCCTTTTCCTCGACCTGGTCGAAGGTCGGGTGCGCGCGCATGGCGTTGCGACCGCCTTTCGCCGGGGATCGGGACTGCTGATGCGCCGCGACCAGTCCATCCGTGCGCTGGCAGCGCTCGAGCGCTGCACCGCCGCACATCTGCAAGCGGTGAAGGGCGCACGCTTTGGGCCCAATGATCGGACACCGGAAAGTTATGCGCTGGCGTCCGCAGAGACGGCCAAGGCGGACTGGTGGGTGGTGACTTACCCCTTGCACCGCGCCGTCACCGACATCTGCGGCGGCGACATCTACCTCTCGGCTCAGCAGGTCGTGGAGACGGTCGAAGGCTTCCGCGATGAGCGCTATGACATCGTTGCGTTGGCCGACCGCCAGGCGCCTGAGGACGATGCGCAGACGCCGACACCTTGATCGATGCGCTAATCCGGCGCCGCGTCGGCGATGACCGCCAGAGCGCGATCGATGTCGCCGAAGCTGGTCGCCAAGCCCACAGAAAGCCGCAACGCGCCGGCCGTTGCGGTTGGGCCAAGCCGCGCCTGGAAGCGGGGGATTGTGAAATCTGATGCCAATTCGTCAAGGCAGCTTGCGATATCGAAATTGTGGAAGCCGAACGCGCGCTCGGCCGCGCCGGGATTGCAGAAGCAGCCGCCGCGGATCGCGACGCCGGCCTTGCGGGCCATGTCCTCCACCTCCTGATAGGGCGCAGACGATCCCGCGCTGCGCCGGATGTTGAACGCCACCACGCCGCCGCGCGCGTCGGTGTTGGCTGGGCCGTGAATTCGAACAAGCGGGGCGCCATCGCGCCGCGTCATCGCCACCGCGGTGTTGATGAAATAGGCGGTCAGCCGCTCCATCCGCTGTTGCAGATGAGGGCTGTCGATGCGCGCCAGGAAGTCGAAGCCGGTCTCGATCGCCCCGCCATTCAGGAAGTTGGGCGTGCCATCCTCGAATGCGTCATGGCCGATTCGCATCTGGTGGCGGTCGTGTTCGATCGAGACGAAGGCGACCGTTCCACCGGCGAACCAGGGCCGGCGCAATCGGGCCAGCGCCTCGCGCTTTGCGATCAGCGCGCCGACGCCGGTGGGCAGGCCGAAGATCTTGTAGAACGAGAAGGCGAGGAAGTCGGCGGGATGCTGCCTCAGGCTCACGCCGCCGCATGCGCCCACACCCGCCGCATCGATCAGCACATCGAGGCCAAGACCCTGCGCTGCTTCAACCAGGTCGAGGGGATGTTTCACTCCGGAAAAGTTCGACTGGGCGGGAAAGGCGAACAATCCGCCGTGATGCTGGTTGGCGAAAACCGCAAGGCGGGCGCGAGGATCGTCCAGTCGAAGCGCCTCATCGAGCGGCAGCGTCGCAATCGGCGCACCGGCGGTTCGGGCGAACTCGCGCATGCCGTTGACCGAGTTGTGGTTGTCCGCCGACAGGGCCAATCCGCGATGCGCGCCAAAGCGATAGCTCTCCGCCACCAACTTGATCGCGGCGCTGGTGTTGGCGGTGAAGCAGACATCATAGATCGCGGGGTCAGCCTCAAAGAACGCCAGCGTCGCGGCGCGCGCGGTCTCGAGCTCGCATTCGCTCGCCTGCGAAGGCGCGTGCGCCGAGTGGGGATTGCCATAGACCCCGGCGTGCAGGTGTTCGGAAAATGCCGTTGCCTGCGAGGCGCTGTAGAGGGCAGCTCCGGCATAGTCCAAATAGGCGATGCCGTGTTCATCGAGGCGCGAGAATTCGCTGGCTCGCAGCTGATCGAAGGGATCGATCTTAGGGACAGGCTTCAACATCTCAGCACCCGCGCCGACGGATGTCGGCGAGGCGTGGCGGCGGCCGCTGACCGCTCGGCGGACACAGCGCCGCGCCCGCTGGCGCCGCCGACCCGGTCTGCGGTTCGCCGCCAAAGTAACGGCTCAACTCGGCTTTGGCTTCGAAAGCGTGTCGTTCTTCGGGCGAAGCGTTGGCCGGCAGGCGCGGCGTCATCACCTCGACATACCAGTCCACCAACCCGCCGCTGATGAAGAGAACCTTGGCGACGCCGAGCGCTTTGAGGAGCACCCAGGCCTGCCCGGCATGGGCGCCGCCCTCGGAATAGAGAACGACGGTCTCGTGGGCAGCGAAGCTGGCGCGCGCAAGCGTTGCGATCGGGAGGTTGGCGGCGGTTGGTATCGCATATCCGGAGAACTCCGCCGGCGAGCGCAGGTCGATGACGCGCAGGCCGGGTTTTCGGTCGCGGATCCACGCGGCGAGATCGAGCGGCGCGACATGATCCTCGCCATCCGCGATCAGGCGCGCGGTTTCCTCGATGTTGATGCGGCCGCGGGCGGACCGGAACGGGCTGCCAGCCAGGGGCGCTGCGAGGCCGAGCGCCAGCGCTCCCCAGGCGAGACGGCGGGAGATGGTCATCTGCGCTGCTCAAGGCGTTCGGCGAGACCGAAGATCGCGACCGCCATCACCACGACCGCTGCGACGACCGCGCCGTAAGGCAGATGCACGAGCTGCGGCAGGGTGAATGCGCCGAAGGGCGTGCTGGCGTAGAAGGCGGCGAACAGGGGGAAGGCAAGGCCGGTCGCCAGCACGCCGACAAGCAGGCCGCCGACGGTCGCCATCCCGTCGATGCGCCCGATGGCGGCGGCGACGCAGGAGGTGCCCGGACACAGGCCGCTGACAATGAAGCCAACGCCAAAGATCAGCCCGCCGAGTACCTGCGGCGCCAGGAATGTCTCCGGCACATAGAGCGCCGCCAGATCGATCACGCCAAGCCGGCCCAGCCAGAAGACGCCCAGCATCGCCGTCACGATGGCGCTGAACATGACCTTCAGCACGGTGAAATCGCGCAGATAGAACTGCCCGGCGAGCTTGGTTGCGTCGCCCAGGCCTGCGCGCTCCAGCGCAAAGCCGAAGGCTGTTCCAATCACAAAAGCCACGGGCAGGGCGTTGGTAAAGGTCACCGCCATAACCGACGCGCCAGGGGAGCAGCGAGGTAGCCCGCAACGAACGCTGCGATCATGAAAGCCCAGCTGCCGACGCTCAGAAGCGCGCCGCCCGACAATGCCTGCCCGCTGGTGCAGCCACGCGCCAGAACGGCGCCGAGGCCCATCAAGGCGCCGCCGCCGCCGGCCGCGGCGAGGCGCGGCGCCGCCGATACGTTGGGCCCCTTGCGAATCGCGATTCTCAGCCGGCCGGCAAGCCGGGCGGAGATCGCCCCGCCAACCATCAAGCCCAGAATTTCCAGCACAATCCACGCTGTCCATGGCGGGCCAGCCGCAAGATAGCTCTCGAAATAGGGGTTGGAGGCCGCCGCTGTCGGCGCTGCGACCGAAACGATCCCGGCTGCGAGGTTTGCGAAGGCGCCGGAGGCGCCGAGGCCCTGCCCGGTGAGCACGAACGCCGTCAGCAGCACGAGGCCGAGGCCAGCGCCGGCAAGATAAGCGTTGGTGTAGGCTTGCGGCGCCTTCATTTCGGCGCGTCCGGCCATTTGGGCGCGCCCGGCCCTTCGACTGGCAGGCCGCGGTGCGACCAGTCCTGGAAGGAGCCATCATAAAGGACGGCGTCGACGCCAAGCGAGCGGGCGGCGAAGACCACGGCGGCGCCTTGCCATCCGACATGGCAGTAGACGATCAGATGATCCCCGCTCGCCACGCCGGCAGCCTTGAAGGCGGCGGCCAGCTCGTCGGCCGATTTGAGCGTCTGGTCGCTTCGCGTGATCGACGTAAACGGAACGCTGATCGCGCCGGAAATATGTCCCTTGGGTTGCTTCTCGGCGGGCGTTCCGCCTGCCGCAAGCCCGTCGTAGAACATCGCGGCGCGGGCATCGACCACCTTGTAGTCCGGGGCTCTAAGATGGTCCTGCACGAACCGGGCGTCGACGACGCGGGACGTCAGCTTCAGCGGCGAAAGATGGCCTGCTTTCGGCTCGGGGACATCGGTGGTTGTCGGATAAGCGGCGCGGCGCCATTCATTCAGGCCGCCGTCGAGGAGGACAACCCGATCTCCGAAACCGGCCGCATCGAGGGTGAAGACGATGCGCGTCGCCGCTGGAACCATCCCGGCCCCCAGATAGACGACGATGCGCGACGCGTCAGTCAGGCCGAGCGTTTCAAGCTGCTTGCGAAGATCATCGGCGGCCGGCACTTCAAGCGTCAGTGCGCCATCGCCAACGCCGCTGACGGAGAGACCGTCCATGGCGAGGAACCGCGCGCCGACGATGTGTCCGGCATCGTAGGTCGTCTGGTCACCAACCTGAAGCAGGACCAGGTTCTTGTCTGCGGCATGCGCCTTGACCCAATCGGCCGAAACCAGGATCTTTTCGCGGGGCGAGGCGGCCGGTGTTTTGGCGGCCGGTGTTTTGGCGGCCGGTGTTTTGGCGGCCTGTGCCGCGGCGGTCTGGGCAGTGGCGGCCTTTGCAGTGGCGGACTTTGCGTTGGCGGACTTTGCGTTGGCGGTCTGGGCAAAGCCGGCTTGCGGCAGCGCCGCGGCTGCAAGCAGGCTCAACGCCAGGGGTGTCG
>JANMWT010000411.1:0-3531 GCA_031394145.1 Alphaproteobacteria bacterium
GGAAAGCTGAACCTGCGAAGCGTGATTCAGTCTGAAATGCGGCGCAATTTCAGTCACTTTCAGGATGGCGAAGTTTCTGAATTCTGGACAACAAACGCCTCAATCGTCGTTCAGACTCATCAGCATAGGAAGGTGGCGTGCTGAGGGGTTGCCTTGATGTCCCTCGATGGTTCCCGTCAGCATCTGTTCCTGTGCACTGGGCCGGCGCTCGCAAGGTGCCGGCCCCTTCACATCCGCTCCCCTCCGATCCGCCCCCTTCGATATCGCCCCATTCAGAGCCGCGATGCGCTGGCGCGATGGCGACCGGCCAGTGTAGAAGCATGATCGGCGGGTGGCGGACGAAAGGCGGAAACGCCCTTCGCCATGAACCGCGGGGATGCTCGATGAAATGGGTCGTGTTTGTCGTCCTGCTCCTGATTGTGGGCGGCGTCCTGGGCCTCGCCGTCTTGCCGATGTCGATGGCGGCTGATTTCGCGGCCAAGCACGGGGCCGCGCTTAAATTCGCCGGCGCCTCTGGAAGCATCTGGAATGGCAAGCTTCAGGGTGTCGTCTTCAACGGCCAGGCGCTCGGCGACCTCGCCATCAAGCTTGATCCCGGCAAGCTCTTCACCGGTCGAGCCGCCGGGCGGGTCGACCTCGTCCGCAAGGATTTGACGGGCGGGGCGGTCATCTCGCGGGCGATCTTTGGCGGGACGACCCGGCTCACCGACATCAAGCTCGGCGGCCAGGTTTCGGCGGTTCCAGTGCTGCCAACCCGGATTCGCGCAGCCGGTGGCAAGTTCACGCTCGCCGTCCCGGAAATCGTCTTCGAGAAGAACCTCTGCAAGTCGGCGAACGGCGAAGTCTGGACCGACGCCCTCAGCAAAACCGACCTCGGACATCATTGGACAGGCCCTGAATTGCGCGGACCGGTGACGTGCAAGGACGGCCGACTGGCGGTCGATGCGGTGGGCAAGGCCCCAACCGGAGAAGATGTGAGCGCGGGGCTCCGGACGGGGCCCGACCTGTCGCTCGACCTTGAGGCCAGGGTGCTCAACGCCACCCAGGGCGCCGCCGAAACCCTGACGGATCTGGGCTTTCAGTCCGATTCCGGCGCTTATTTCCTGCACCAGAAGCTGGGAAAAAGCGGGGCCGGCGGCCCCGCGCCAGCGGCCCCCAAACCGGGCTGATTCGGGCGTGCAATCCCCGTCAGGATCGCGCTTGACCACACGGGAGGAGGCGCCTAAACCCACTCCTCCAATGGCTGCGCGGGTGTAGCTCAGTTGGTTAGAGTGCCGGCCTGTCACGCCGGAGGTCGCGGGTTCGAGCCCCGTCACTCGCGCCATTGGATCGGTCTGGAGGCGGTTGGGGTTTCCGGCAGCGGTTCGCCCGCTCCGCATTGGTGACGCAAGCACCCTTCCCGATGATCTCCTCAATCAAAGATGTGACAGCCGGGCAGGCCGCCGCCGTAAGTGGAGCCGATCGCCTGTTGGTTGGCGACGAGACCGGTTGGTTGGCGACGAGACATGCGCGTGCCAGCCCGAGACGGCCATCGAGATTTATACACAGGCGGTTGGCGCAGGATGAGGGCTCGCCGCCGCCCGCCTGGCGGTGCTCGCGGCAATGGGAGTTGGCCGGCCATCGAACTGGAGCGAGGCGCTAGACTGACTGGTCCGGGCAGCCGAGCTCTCCGAGCCTGGCGCTCGACAGCAACCCATGGCGCTCGCTGAACGCGACGACGCGCCGCCGAGTGGCGCGGGTGCTTGGACGACGCTGCGGGGCGAGATCAAGCTGGACCGCTTGTCTTCTCGCAATGGGTGCGAGACAGGGTCCAACCGATCCATTAGAGGGTGTTGCGAGGCGGTCGCAAGCGTGGTGTCGACGGTCATCAACAGGCCGTTAGAAGGCGTCTGGCGAAACTTTGACGCACGGGCCGGCAGCCTCTCTTGCCTGCCACGTCAAAGCGTCTTAGGCCGTGCCGCGAAAGGTAACCGAGGCTTCATCATGGCGGACGTCGAGACGCTGATCGTAAATTACCTTCCCATCGTGATTTTTCTCGTGATCGCGGCGGCTTTGAGCATCGCATTCCTGCTCACTTCGACGATGATCGCGCCCAAGAAACCCGATCCTGAAAAACTCTCGGCCTATGAATGCGGGTTCAATGCATTCGACGACGCGCGCATGAAGTTCGACGTGCGGTTTTATCTGGTCTCGATCCTCTTCATCATCTTCGATCTCGAAGTGGCCTTCTTGTTCCCATGGGTGTTCCGCGTTGCGGTGGGCGACCAGCCGGCCTTCTGGTCGATGATGTGCTTCCTCGGCGTCCTCACCATCGGCTTCATCTATGAGTGGCGCCGTGGCGCGCTGGAGTGGGAATAATGGCCGAGCCATCTGTTCCTGCCGGCGCCGCGGCGCGCTTGGCGCGCCCTGAGGGCGGGGCGATCATCAAGCCGGATGATCCGTTCTTTTCAGGTCTGTCGGACGAACTCGCAGACAAGGGTTTTCTGGTCGCCGCCGCCGATGACCTGATCACCTGGGCTCGCACCGGCTCGCTGATGTGGATGACCTTCGGGCTGGCCTGCTGCGCTGTCGAGATGATGCAAGCGTCGATGCCGCGCTATGACCTCGAACGCTTTGGTTTTGCCCCGCGCGCGAGCCCGCGCCAATCCGACGTGATGATCGTCGCCGGGACGCTGACCAACAAGATGGCGCCCGCCCTGCGCAAGGTCTACGATCAGATGCCGGAGCCGCGCTACGTCATCTCGATGGGCTCGTGCGCCAATGGCGGCGGCTACTATCACTACTCCTACGCCGTAGTTCGCGGCTGCGACCGCATCGTCCCGGTCGACATCTATGTTCCAGGCTGCCCGCCGACGGCCGAAGCGCTGGTCTATGGCGTGCTCCAGCTGCAGAAAAAGATCCGTCGTGAGGGGAGCATCGAACGATGACCCCCGAGCGCGCCGCCATGATGGCCGAACTGAAGCGCCATCTCGACGGCCTCCAGTCGAAGGGCGTCGTCTCGACCAAGACGGCGATGGGCGAGCTCACGATCACGGCGAAGCGCGACGATATCGTCATGCTCCTGAGCTTCCTGCGCGAGGACAGCCAGTGCCGCTTCGAGACGCTGGTCGACATTTGTGGGTGCGATTATCCGACCGCACCGGAGCGGTTCGAGGTTGTATACCACCTCCTGTCGATGCGCCTTAACCAGCGCCTGCGCGTCAAGGTGCGCACCGACGAGCAGGCGCCTGTGCCGAGCGTGATCAGCGTCTTCCCGGTCGCCAACTGGTACGAGCGCGAAGCCTTCGACATGTACGGCATCGTCTTCTCGAATCACCCCGACCTGCGCCGCATCCTCACGGATTATGGCTTTGAGGGCTATCCGCTGCGCAAGGATTTCCCGCTCACCGGCTACGTCGAAGTCCGCTATGACGACGCCGCCAAGCGGGTGGTCTATGAGCCGGTGAAACTGGTTCAAGAGTACCGCAACTTCGACTTCCTCAGCCCCTGGGAGGGCATGCAGGCTGTGATCCCGGGCGACGAGAAGGCGGC
>JANMWT010000121.1:0-24051 GCA_031394145.1 Alphaproteobacteria bacterium
CGCACCAAGCGCGGCGCCGATCGTGTCGCCAAGTCGCTCGAGCAGGCCGGCGTCGACGCTGCCGCCATCCACGGCGACAAGAGCCAGCCGCAGCGCCAGCGCGCGCTTGCCGCCTTCAAGGCCGGCGACGTCCGCGCCCTGGTGGCGACTGATATCGCGGCGCGCGGCATCGACATCGACGCTGTCACCCATGTCGTCCAGTTCGAGCTGCCGGACGTGCCGGAAGCGTATGTCCACCGCATCGGTCGAACCGCCCGCGCGGGCGCGTCCGGTTCGGCAGTTGCATTCTGCGCCGAGGATGAGCGCGACCTGCTGCGCGACATCCAGAAAGTGACGCGCCAGACCATCCCGACGCGCGACCGGCGCTCCGACAAGGCGCTTGCCGCAGCCACCGCTGCTGCCCCCGCCGTGCCTGAAAGCCGTGGCGAACGCGGTCCGCGCGGCCAGCGTCATCAGCCGGGCCGCAAGGCACAGCGCCCGTCCCACAAGGCGCATGACGCGCCGCATCGTGAAGGCGGCGCCGGCGCAGGCGCCGGCAAAGGCCGTCGCAGCGGCAAGAGCGGCGGTCAGGGTCATGCCGGCAAGGGTCTTGCCGGCAAGGGTCTTGGCGGTCCCGGCCATGGCGGCAACACGCGCAATCAACCGCGAGGCGGTCAGAACCAAAGCGGTTCGGCTTCGGCGACATCCTCGCACAGCCAACCCGCCAAGGCCCCCCAGCGCTATGTCGCTGCGACCACCCCATGGTCACCGGTGAAATAGAGCTCGCGGCTGATCGCGCCGGAGAACGCAAATTGATCGACCGCTCTCCACGAGGAGGGCGGTCGAGCTTGTTTTGTGGCGAGGCGGAATTCCTAGGCCGGTTCGAACAGGCCGGCGCCCGGTTCGATCGGCGCAGCCGGCGCCGCAGCATTGGCCTTGGCGGAAGCTGCGCGCGCTGGATCCTTGTCGGCGATCCAAAGGTCGACGCTGAGCGCCCCGCCCTCGAAGGCGCGCATGCGTGCCCGCCAGGTCTGGATTTCCCAGGTCAGTTCTTGAAGAAAGATCGCGCCCTCGCGACCGGATAATCCGGCCTTGACCGCGCTGTCGAGAACCTCGCCCAGCTGTTTGTATCCTGCCCGCGCCGCCGCCATCACGTCGGCGGTCATGCTGATGTGGGCGACGCCGGCGAAGCCCGCCAGCTTCAGCAGGTCCTCGATCTCGCTGGTGGTGGTGAGCTGGGGTTCGGCCCAGGCCGAGGCAAAACACTTGGCCGGCGTCTTTGCCGTATGGCGCACGGTGTCGAGGACAACCCAGCGGCCGGTCGAGGAGAGGGCGCGATAGGCGCGTGAGGCAAGGCCCGCCTTGTGGTCGGCGTAGGCAAACGCCTCGACGCTGACGAGGCCTTCGAGATTGCCTTCTCCGAGGCCGCGCGGGCGATCGGTTTCGGACGGCATGACGTCCGCCGCCGGCGCGAGCGCACGCAGGTATTCGATGCAGTCGGTTCGCCATTCGGCGGCGTGAAGCTTGCGGTCGGAACGTGAGCGCGCCGCATTCAGCAAAGCGGCGTCGGCGCCGATGAAACCGATGTCGCCCGGCTTGTCGGCGGCGTCGAACACCAAGTCGAGCAATTGGGCGTCCATCTCCGCCGAACCCGGCACCAGGCGTTGAGCGCCCCAGAGCGAGGTCACCGCCTTGAGGCGCAGATCGATCGAGTTCTCTTCGGCGCGCTGCTGGGCCGGCGTTGGTTTTGAAGGGACGGGTTCTGGTTCCGGACTGACCGCGGCGGCCACGGGAGGCGCAGCGGCCGGCGCCGGAGGAGGTTCAGGGGCGGGTGCAGGTGCAGGTGGAGGAACCAGCTTGGCGACCGGCGGCGCCTTGGCCGCGGGGGCGGCTTCGCTGTCCTCGGCTGGCGCGCCCGGAAGGTAATCGCTGCCATTCCACCAGGCGCCGAGACGGCGCACAAGTTCGCCCTTGGCGGCCGGGGCCGGCGCGTCCGCTTCTTCCGGTTCGGACTGTTTCTTTGCCGGCGCGCCCATGCGCGGCTTCTCCCAGGTGACTCAGGGAAAAACCTACCCGGCTTTGGTTAATATACCGGGACAAACCAAGGCCAAATTTCACTGTCCTGCGGCGCGCTGGGCCAGCTGTGCGGCGGCCGGCCGGGGGGCGACCCAGGGGATCGCCGGCGCCCCCGAGGGCAGCGGCGCAGTCGGTTCTTCGGCAAAGGCCAGGATGTCCCGCCAGACCGTCTCGGCCTGCTTGTCGTTGAGCAGCATGTGATAGCCCTTCGCATAATAGGCGGTGCGGACATGCAGGGGAAGTTTGCGAACCGCCCGCTTGACCCCGGCGGCCGGGATCACCTGGTCATTGGCGCCGTAGAGCATCAGGGTCGGGACGATTGCCGGGAGCTTCGCCACCGCCTTGTCGGCGTCTTCCATGATCGAGACGACGCCATAGACGCTGTCGATCCGGTTTGTCTTCTGGACATGCGGGTCATACCACATCTCGCGCAGCTTATCGTTGTTGTCGGTCGCGGTGATGTGGACGCCCTTCGGCGGCACGACGATCCACGCCGGCCGCATATGCGCGCTCAACCATAAGCTGACGCTGTAGGCCATCGGCAGGTCGCCCCAGCCGCGGAAGCCAGGGCCGGAGAGGATCAGCGCATCGGCCGGCGGCGGGTTGGGTTCGGCGAAAGCGGTGGCCGCCACCGCTGCGCCCATCGACTCGCCGACGACCGCGATGCGAGCGCCGGGATGCTCGCGCCGCGCCGCCTCCACCGCCGTCTTGAGGTCACGTCGCATCAGTTCGGGCTCGGGCCAGACCATCCAGCCAGGCGAGCGCCCGAAGCTGCGCTGGTCGTAGGCGTAGACCGTCGCGCCATGACCCGACCACCATTTGCCAGCGGCGTTGAAGGCGCCGGCATAATCGTTCATGCCATGGACCGCGATGATGACGAGGTTCGCATTGGCGTCGGCGTCGCCGAGCTGAGCTGTCGGCCGCCAGACATTGAGGCCAAGTTTTGCGCCATCGAAGGACGTGAACCAGGCATCCGAAAAACCTGGCTTCACCAGCGCAGTCGGCCGCAGACCCCTCTGCTGCATTGGCGCGCACGCCGCCACGAAGGAAGCTATGATCAGCAGGACCAGGAAAAATGGCCGACGCGCTTTCTTTTCTACCCTGCGCCCAATCGCGCCCATATTCGAAGCCATGACCCCTTATCCTCGCAAAGGACCAAAGACATGAACGATGCGGTCCAGCTGGTTATCGAACCTCGTATCCGCGACCTCGGCGGGTTCACCGTCCGCCGCATCCTGCCCTTCGCGACCCACCGCAATGTCGGACCTTTTGTGTTCTTTGACCATCTCGGTCCCGCAGTCTTTCCGCCCGGCCAAGGCGCGGATGTGCGCGCGCACCCGCATATCGGCCTCGCCACGGTGACCTGGCTGTTCGAGGGCGCGATGGATCACCGCGACAGCCTCGGCACGGTCCAGACCATCCGGCCGGGCGCAGTGAACTGGATGACGGCGGGCCGCGGCATCGTGCACTCCGAGCGCACCCCGCCAACCGAGCGCGCCGCGGGGCACCGTCTGGAGGCCATCCAGACCTGGGTCGCGCTGCCACGCTCCCACCAGGAACAGGCGCCAAGCTTCGTCCATCATCCAGCCGACACCTTGCCGCGCTTCAGGTTGCCGGGCGGACATGGCGTCGTGCTGGCCGGCGCTGCTTTCGGTCGCCGCTCTCCGGTCGAGTTCCCGGTTGGCATTCTGCAGCTGGTGATCGAGGCGGAAGGCGAGGTCGCGTTCGACATGCCCGAGGCGCAGGAGCGCTGCCTCTATGTCGTATCCGGGTCAGCCAATGTCGGCGGCGTAGACCTCGGTGAGGCGCACATGGCGGTCCTCGGCGCGGGCGCGGTAAGCGTGCGGCTCGCGCCGGGAACGCGGATCATGATCGTCGGCGGCGATACGCTGGACGGGCCGCGCGTGCTCGCGTGGAATTTCGTGGCTTCGACCCAGGAGCGTCTCGCCAAGGCTGACGCGGACTGGCGCGCCTCGATCGCCGCTGGCTTCAAAGGTTCGTGGTTCACGCAGGCGACGGGCGGGGCCAGTTACATCCCCCTGCCCGGCGATCCGGAAGGTGTCCCGCCGGACACCCCGCCGCTCTGACTGCCGAATAGGCGTCGCGATCGGAGGAACCTCCCGGCGCAACCTCCATTCACACCGAGGACCCAGCGCCTCGAACGAGAAGACTGGTTTCGAATTTTGCAAGATGCCAGGTCATTTGGTTTTGAACGGTTCGGCCTTGCCGCGAGGCCTCAGGCGGTTAGTCTCCCCGCAACTCAAGGGAGTTGTCGATGAAATTGACCGCAATCGGCGCGCTGAGCGCTGCAATCGTCGCCTTGGCGGCCTGTTCGCCAAAGCCGGCTGAAGCGCCCAAGGCCGCTGAACCGGTTGCAGCGGCCGGTCCCGTCGCTCCGGTCGGCGCAGTGCTGACCACCTCGCCCGAGATCAAGGCGGAGGATATTGCCGCCCGGGACAAGGAATTGGCGGACGACAAATATGAAGGCCGCGGCCCCGGCACGATCACCGGCGAAGCGTCCGCCCAGTGGATCGCCGACGAGATGAAGCGCATCGGTCTCGAGCCGGCCGTCAATGGCTCCTACTTCCAAGACGTCGATGTCGTCGCCCAGACTGTGACGCCTGACAAATCGAGCTTCGGCATCATCGACGCCAAGGGGGCCAAGGTCGATTTCGCCTGGGGCAAAGACATCGTCTACGCAACCAAGCATCAGAATGTGGACCAGGTGACCTTCAAGGACACCGACGTCGTCTTCGTCGGCTATGGCGTCGACGCGCCGGAAGAGCGCTGGAACGACTTCGCCGGCGTCGACGTGAAAGGCAAGACGATCGTGATGTTCATCAACGATCCGGGCTTCGTCACACACGACCCGAAGATCTTCAAGGGAATGGCCATGACCTATTATGGCCGCTGGACCTACAAGTTCGAAGAAGCGGCCCACATGGGCGCCGCTGCCGCCATCATCATCCACGAGACCGAACCAGCCGCCTATGGTTGGAACGTCGTGCAGTCATCCTGGACGGGCGAGCAGTCCGACCTTGTGCGCTCTGACGGCGGCGCTTCGACCGCGCTGATGGAGGGCTGGATCACGCTCGACAAGGCGAAGGAAGTCTTCGCCAAGGCCGGGCTCGACATCGACAAGATGCGCGCCGCCGCCAACAAGCCGGGCTTCAAGGCTGTGCCGATGACCGGGCTCAAGGCGTCGGGCACGATCACGCAGACAATCGCTCGCCGCAAATCGCGCAATGTCGCCGGCGTCATCAAGGGCACGGAGCATCCCGACGAGCATTACCTGTTCACCGCGCACTGGGACCACCTCGGCAAGGATCCCAAGGCGCCGGCAGGAACCGACGGCATCCATAATGGCGCGGTCGACAACGGCACAGGCGTCGCCACCATCCTCGAGATCGCCGAAAAGCTTGCGCACGGTCCCAAGCCCAAGCGCTCGGTGACCTTCCTGTCGGTGACGTTGGAGGAATCCGGTCTGCTCGGCTCTGCCTATTTCGCAGAGCATCCCTTCATCCCGCTCAACAAGATCGTGGCCGGGACCAACATCGATGCGCTGCAGCCGTTCGGGCCGGCGAAGGACATGTTGGCGATCGGCTCTGGCGCACAGGAACAGGAAGACTTGCTCAAGGCCATTCTGGCGAAAGGCAAACGCACCCTGTCGCCTGATCCGAAGCCGGAAAAAGGCGGCTTCTTCCGATCGGACCACATCAGCCTCGCCAAGAAGGGCGTGCCGATGCTGGATCTCGGGACGGGCACGGATCTGGTGGCCGGCGGCAAGGCCGCGGGCCAGAAGCTGAGCGACGACTACACGGAGCACCGCTACCATCAGGTGTCCGATGAGTTTGATCCGAAGTGGGACTGGTCCGGCGTGGTTCAGGACGCGACCGTGATGGCTGACCTCGCGACTGAGGTCGCCAACTCGGACAAATGGCCGGGCTGGTACAAGACCAGCGAGTTCAAGACGATCCGCGACGCCTCGCTGAAAGGCGGAAATTAGCGACCTGAGGTTCGGCGAGGGACGGCCGGCAGACCCGCGTGGAAATCGGCGAACGCCGACGACCGCGCGGGTCATGCGGCCGACCGCTGGAGGTCTGAATGGACGACGAAAAGGCGCGCAAAATGTTCCAGGCCTATCTGGACAACGCCGAAGCCAAGTCCGGCAAGACGCTTCCCCAGATGCACGCCATACTGAAGAAATCCGGCCTCAAGGCCCATGTCGGGCTGCGCGATTTCGCCAAGCGTGAATTCGGTATCGGCCATGGCCACGCGCAGGCCGTGTGATGCGCTATCTGAAGCCAGAATTCCGGACGCCAGAGGAACCACGCAAGCCGCGCCCGGTGGTTGCAAAGGCGAAGAAGCCCGCGGCCAAGAAATATGTCTTGGGCGCCGCTAATCGAACGTCAACTCGCCCTCTTCAAGCGGTGCAAAAATCTCGTCCAACATCCGGTCGCTGACGCCCGCAAGGGTCGTCGGCTCCCATTGCGGCTTGCCGTCCTTGTCGACGATCACGGCGCGCACGCCTTCCTGGAAATCATGGCGCGAGACGACGCGGCAGCCGATGCGGAACTCCATCCGCATGTTGTCCTCGAAGGATTTCAACTCCAGCCCGCGCGTGAGCTGGCGGTGCGTGACCTTGAGTGTCTGTGGCGACTTGGTGCGCAGCGTGGCGAGCTGGCCCATGGCCCACTCGTTGGTTTCGCCCTCCAGCGCGGCGACGATTTCCTCGACGCTCGGCCTCCAGAAACAGCGGTCGATCAGGTCGCGCTTCTTCTCGAACGCCGCCGTCTCGTCCCAGTCCATCGCCTCGAGCAGATCGAGGCCGCCCTGGCACACCGACGCCTTCACCGCGCCGAGCACGCCGGACTCGACGAAGTTGGTGGCGATGCCGGCGGCGCAGACATCGCCGCCCTTCAACCGCTCGCCGGTCAGCGCCAGCCACATGCCGAGCGGTGGGCCGAGGCGCGGCAGGAACCATCCCCCGCCAACATCCGGGAACAGGCCGATGCCGGTTTCCGGCATGGCGAACACGGTCCGCTCGGTTGCGACACGGTGCGAGCCATGCACGCTTATCCCGACGCCGCCGCCCATCGTCACGCCGTCGATGAAGGCGACATAGGGCTTGGGGTAGCTCTTGATCCGCGCGTTCAGGCGATACTCGGCGCGGAAGAACGCCGCCGCCGCCGAACCATCCGCTGCGCCGCTTTCGGCCAGCATGCGGATATCGCCGCCGGCGCAGAAGCCGCGCGTGCCGTCTGCATGATCGACAACCACCAACTCGACATCGGGATCGCCAGCCCAGGCCTTCAACGCCTCGTCCATGCGCAGGCACATTTCCTCGTTCAGCGCATGCAGCGCCTGCGGCCGGTTGAGGGTGATGCGCCCGGCGGCGCCCTCGCGATGGATGATGACGTCGGGCATCAGCGCGGCCTCAGCCCACGCCGTTGCAGACGGCGGTGTACGCCGGCGTCGCCGCTGGCGGGCGGGCGCCGCGGAACAAAAAGGTCTGCGTCTTGAGGTCGAAGTAAAGCGTGAGGACGCTGCAGCCGCCATCCATGACCAGCGGCAGGTTGCCATCTGGTCCGAGCGAATAGGCGCCGGCTTGTCCAGGTATCGCGGTTGCGCCGTTCTGCCGCGGCATGGTCGGCCCATGCTTCAGCCAAACCCCGGCAATAACACTCCGCTCTCCCGATCCGTCCGGCGCCAGGAAAGCCATCATGGCGCGCCCGTAATAGCGGTCATAGTCAGCCAGCCTGGCGGCGCCGGGCGGCAGCACGCTCGTGCTTTCAATTTTTGCAACCAGCGCGGGGTCGACGGCGGCGTCCGAATTCTGCGCATGAGCGGCGGCGGCAAAGCCGAGGGCCAGCATTGCGACAATGAGGCGGTGCTTCATTTCGGATCCTCTACTACGACTGCCCGCGCCCCTTCAACGACCTAACCGAGCTAGCGCCGCTTGTCATGCCTTCCCGGGCATATCCGGCGCATCGATGCGATAGAGCACATGCCGGCGCAAGCGATGCCCCTCGGATAGGTTCGGGTGGTCGAAATCGCCGCCGGCAAGGTGGCTCATCCCGATGCGCTCCATCACTGCCCGCGAACGTGCGTTGTCAGGCGTGGTGAAGGCATAGAGGTACGTCTCGCCTAGCACATCGAACGCGTAGCGCACGCAGGCGCGCGACGCTTCGCTGACATAACCCTGCCCCCAGAACCCGCTCGCCTGACGCCAGGCCAGTTCGACGCAAGGCGTGAAGCTGGCGTTGAACGACGGTACGCTAAGTCCGGTCGCGCCGATGAAGGCCCCGTCTGATTTCCGCTCGACTGCGAACCAGCCCCAGCCGCGTTCGTTGAAGTCGTCCATGATGCGGTCGATCATCGCAACCGACTCCGCCCGGCTCATCACCGCCGGCAGGGTCTCCATCACTTTGGGATCGGCGTTCAACGCCGCGAACGGCGCGCGGTCGCGCCCCTCCCACGGGCGAAGGATCAGGCGGACGGTTTCAAGACGGGCCAACCGGGACATGACGCGCCGGAGGATGCCCGGCCCGCCCTGCGTCGCACAAGCAAGGATTGGTTAACCTTCAAAGTGACAGCGTAGTCGCTCATCCGAACGGGGAAGATCTGATGGCCATCGCCCACCGTATCGCCATCGTCGCCGCTGCCTTCGCGTGCGTCTTCCAGCCCGCTATCGCTGCCCCTGCGCCGGAGCCCACGATCATCGACCAGTTCAAGGCCGGCTGCTCGAGCGAGCTCTACAAGGCCAACCCGGGCCTCACCTCGTTCGTCGATGTCGGCTCGGCTGACGGCCTGCGGTTCGAAAAACTGATGGATGAAACACGCCATTCGCTGGTGAACCTTCAACGCAGCATGGCTGAGCTGAACGTCCAGCGCGAAGAGATCATCGAGATCCGCGTCGAAGCCACCTCGGCCGCAAACATCAAGGAAGTCGAGGCCAGCTTCGCTGCGACGCCCGAACTGGCCGGCCTGCCCTTCTCGTATCGCGTAGTCGACACTCTGCCGGTGGCGTGGGCGCGCGTCGGCTTCTACGCTGTCGCTGATACTTCGCACGCTCCGGCCAAGGTTTCCGCTGGCTGTACCGCCGGCTAAGGCCGGACCCGCTACGGGTTGAGCCTCACCAGGTACGCGTGGGTTCCTTCCAGCACCAGAACGCTGTCCTGGTTGTGGATGGTCGCGCGCATGCGGATGACCCCGGTTGTGCGCTGTCGCTCGAGCGCAGTGATCTCGAGCAGCGGATAAAGGGTGTCGCCGGGATAGACGCCTTGTCGGAATTTCGCGCTGACCTCGATGAAACCGACCAGGTCGGCGCCGATCACATGCGGGAACAGCCCCGCGCCTGCCGCCGTGAGCGTCAGAATGTGAAGTCCGTGCGCCAAAAGATCCTTGTGGCCCAGCGCGGCGCAATAAGGCCGGTCGTAATGGATCGGATGATTGTCGCCCGAGAGCAGCTGGAACGCCGAGAAGTGCGCATCGGTCAGCGTGCGCGCGGGGCATGGGAAACGCTCGCCGATTTCGAGCTGGTCGAACCCGCGCTGCGGGACGAGCGGACGGGAGAGCGGGTCGAAGGTTTGGGTCATAGCTCCAGCTAGCTTGTCTTTTGGTAGATACGCGAATAGCCGCCGAAGCGTTTGTAGGCCTTGAACAAGACTTTTCGCCCTACTGCTTCAGCAAATCCCGCGAAATGATCACGCGCATGATCTCGTTGGTGCCCTCGAGGATCTGGTGGACGCGCAGGTCGCGGACGATGCGCTCGATGCCATAGTCCGAAAGATAGCCATAGCCGCCATGTAGCTGCAGTGCGTCGTTGGCGACCTTTGATCCAGTATCGGTGACATAGCGCTTGGCCATGGCGCACCAGCGCGTCGCATCCGGCGCCTTTGCATCGAGCTGCTGGGCGGCGGCGTAGAGCGTGACGCGCGCCGTCTGGGTTTCGGTCTCCATGTCGGCGAGTTTGAACTGCGTGGCCTGGAACTCGGCGATGGCCTGCCCAAACTGCTTGCGCTCTTTCACATAGGCCAGGGACTTGTTGAACGCCTCCTGCATGCCGCCAAGCGAGCACGCCGCGATGTTGAGCCGCCCGCCATCGAGCCCCGCCTTGGCGACGCGGAAGCCGTCGCCCTCGGCGCCGATGCGACGGCTGGCCGGGATGCGGACATCCTCGAAGATCACCTGGCGCGTCGGCTGCGAGTTCCAACCCATCTTCTTTTCGTTGGCGCCGAAGCTGACGCCCTTGTCGGATTTCAGCACGATGAAGGCCGAGATGCCCTTGGCGCCCTCCCCGCCGGTGCGCGCCATCACGACATAGACGTCGCTAACCCCGGCGCCCGAGATGAATGCCTTTGAGCCGTTCAGGAGATAATCGCCGCCGTCTTTGACCGCCTTGGTCCGCAAGCTGGCGGCGTCCGATCCCGAGCCTGGTTCGGTAAGACAATAGCTCGCCAGGAATTCCATCGAGGTGAGCCGCGGCAGCCATTCTTTCCGGAGAGCGTCGGCTCCGAAATTGTCGATCATCCAGCAGCACATATTGTGGATCGAAAGATAGGCGGCGGTCGAAATGCAGCCCATCGAGAGCTGCTCGAACACCAGGACCGCATCGAAACGGGACAGGGCCGATCCTCCCACATCTTCCCGGACATAGAGACCCGCCAGCCCCAGTTCGGCGGCGCTTTTGATGACGTCCACAGGAAAGTGTTTGTTTTCATCCCATTGGGCGGCATATGGCCTGAGACGGTCCGCCGCAAAGGCAGCGGCGGTCTCCCGAATCAGGTTTTGTTCACTGGTCAAAGTCACTGTCATCCGGTCTGGTCCTAATACCCACTCCGGACAATATCTGTTCGGCGCGTACAACCAAGACTCCCCCCAAGACTGGCTTCGAAGGCTGGCGACGTCCCGATGGCGACACTCATTGACGAGCCCGCCGCGCTTTACCGTGTGCGACCCGCCCGGGGCGATGAGGTTGGCGAACTCCAGAACATCGACCTTGCTTCGGCGACCCTGTTTCGCGGCTCCGGCCTCATCGACTTCGGCCCGACCGGCGAGCCCGGCCAGCCCATCCCCGAGGACCGGCTGCGCAAGGGCTTCGGCGATGCGCTGATCTGGGTCGCGGTCGACGAGCGCGAGGAGCTGGTCGGCTTCGCCCTCTGCTCTGACCGGGGCGAGGATCTCTATCTCGACCAGCTCTCCGTCTTGCCGCGCCATGGTCGCAAGGGGCTCGGCACGCAGCTTGTCCGCCGCTGCCTGCAGGAAGCCGAAACGCGCGCCCACAAGCGTGTCTCGCTGTCGACTTTTCGCAAAGTGCTATGGAACGGGCCGTTCTATCGCAAGCTCGGTTTTCGCGAGGTGCCGGCTTGGCGTCTCCAGGCGTGGCAGCTCGATATTCGCGAGCTGCAGAAGCAGACCATGGACGTCCGTCTCCGCTGCTTCATGGATCGTAAGGTGAAGCGCGCCCGGCGCTGATTTTCAGGCCGGGTTGTCGAGGCTGAAAAGGTCGGCGCTGTCGTCATAAGCGAAAATCTCTGCGAACCGGCCCCAACCGATGACCGTCTTGAGCGTCGCCTCGGCCTGCTCCTCGCTCATATAGTCCTCCAGTTCGTCGCGGAAGCGACGCGCCGGCGCCGTCTGGCGCGGCCGCTCCTCAAGGACGCGCCGGACATGGGCGATCAGCGGAACGTGCATCTTGAGATGCTTGGCCAGCAATTGCTTGCGAGCGTCCATGCTCGCGTCCGCAAAGGCGCGTGCATCGGGCAACAGTCGCACCTCGCCAGCATCGATTTCGGCGAAGCGCAACAGTTGCAGCGTCTCGACGACAGGCAGCAATTCGTCGACCTCGAGGTTAAGGTCGACGCCCAGCTCGCCGAGATCGGCTTTGCCGCCATGGGCCGGACCCGCGATCGTCTCGATCATGCCCGACAAAGTGTTGGGGCCAGTGTCGGGCAACACCATGGCTATGCCGGTGCCGGGGAAATTGCCCTCGCGCGTCGGCGCACCCGCCGGCTTGACCGTCATCCGGGCGTAGATGGCCTCGACCAGTTCGCGGAAAGGCGCCGTCAGACGATTGCGCGGTTGCGGCAGGTCCACCCTGATCTCGGCGATGATCCGGCCTGGATTAGAGCCAAACACCAGGATGCGATCGCACATGAATACGGCTTCCTCGATGTTGTGCGTGACGATGAGGATGGACTGGATCGGCGTGCGCCCCTCGCACCAGAGATCCAGCAGGTCGGTGCGTAGCGTCTCCGCGGTGAGAACATCGAGAGCCGAGAACGGCTCGTCCATCAGCAAGATCGACGGTCGCACCACCAGCGCGCGGGCGAGACCGACGCGCTGGCGCATGCCGCCGGACAGCTCCTTGGGATAGGCGTTCTCGAAGCCGTCGAGGCCGATCAGATCGATGGCGCCAAGCGCCCGGCGCCGGCGCTCAGCCGGGGCGATGCCCTGCGCCTCAAGACCGAGTTCGACATTCTGCTGAATGGTAAGCCAGGGAAAGAGCGCAAAGCTCTGGAACACCATGGCGAGGCCGTGCGAGGCGCCGTCTGCCGGATCGCGCACCGTCACCACGCCTGCCGACGGCTTGATCAGCCCGGCGACGGCGCGTAGCAGCGTCGACTTGCCGGAGCCAGAGCGACCGAGCAGGCCGACAATCTCGTTAGGTCGAAGCTCAAGGTCGACCTTGTCGAGCACCAGAAGCTCGCCGGCGCCCGTGCCATAGTGGTGGCTGACGCCCTTGAGCTCGACCAGAAGTTCCTCAGAGGCTGTATCCATGACCCTTGCTCCTAGTTGAGGCGCAGGCGGCGTTCAGCGAACGCGTAAAGCGGCCGCCACAGAACGCGATTGATCAGAACGACGAAGATGGCCATCACAGCGATGCCCAGAGCAACCCGCGGATAATCGCCGCCCGCCGTCGCCTTAGCGATGAAGGAGCCAAGCCCGGCGGCCTCAAGATGGGTCGAACCCCAGCTTGCCACTTCGGCCACGATGCTAGCGTTCCACGAACCGCCCGAGGCGGTCAGTGCGCCGGTGACATAGAAGGGGAAGATACCCGGCAGGATGAAGTCGCGCCAGCGATGCCAGCCGCGCATCCCAAACATCGAAGCGGCCTCTTTCAACTCGGTTGGCAGCGCACTCGCGCCGGCGATGACGTTGAACAGGATGTACCACTGGGTGCCAAGGATCATCAGCGGCGACAGCCAGACATTGGGGTCGAGCTTCAGCGCCACGATGGCGATGACGAAAAACGGAAACAGCACGTTGGCCGGAAAGGCAGCAAGGAACTGCGCCACGGGCTGGATACGCTCGGTCCATTTCGGGCGCAACCCGATCCAGACGCCGATCGGGACCCACACCACGCTTGCGAGAGCGATCAGCACCAGCACGCGCACCAGCGTGATCAGGCCGAGGCCGAAGGCCGCGCCGACCTCGCGCCAGCTCAAATGCGTGGTCACGAAGCAGGCAACGCTCCAGGCGCCCCAAAGCGTGAACCCGACGACCAAACCGATCCAGATCATGTCGAACGCACGGTTGACCACCTGCGGTGGGGCCGGTCGTTTGGCGCGTTTTGACGGCGAAAACCTGGGAAACTTCTCGATGACGACGCCGATCAGGCGCCCAAATCGTTGCAAAAACCGGGTGTGGCGCAAGATGTCATAGAACCAGGAGCGTGGCGGATCCTGGCTGGCGGTCTGCTCGAAGCGAAAGCGATCGGCCCAGGCGACAATCGGGCGGAACAGCAACTGATCGTAAAGCGCGATCACCACGCCCATGGCCAGTACGGCCCAGCCGACAGCATGGAAATCCTGCTGCGAAATGGCCAGCGACAGATAAGAGCCGATCCCGGGCAACATGATCTGGGTGTTGCCGACGGTGATCGCTTCCGACGCCACAACGAAGAACCAACCGCCCGACATCGACATCATGGCGTTCCAGACCAGCGCCGGCGTGCCGAAAGGCGCCTCCAATCGCCAGAACCGGCGCCATGGCGAGAGGTGGAACTGCCGCGCCACCTCATCAAGATCGGCAGGCAGCGTGCGCAGCGACTGGTAGAAGCTGAACGTCATGTTCCACGCCTGGCTGGTGAAGATGGCGAAGATTGCGGCACATTCGACGCCCAGCTCGCGGCCAGGAAACAGGCCCATGAACGAGGTCACGGTGAAGGTGAGGAAGCCGAGCACCGGCACCGACTGGAGAATGTCGAGGGCTGGAGCAATCACCATCTCGGCCTTGCGGCTCTTGGCGGCAAGCGTCGCCACCAGGAACGTGAAGACCAGCGAACAGGCCAGCGCCGCGAACATCCGCAGCACCGTGCGCAGCGCGTATTCCGGGAGGCGACCGGGATCGAGCGAAATCGGCGCCGCCTGAAGCTGCGCCAGCGGTCCATCCATCTCGCGCGCGCCGTGAGCGAGCAAGACCAGACCCGCGCCGATCAGCGCGAGGGCCACGACGTCAGCGCGGTTGGGCCTTAGCCGCGCGCGGACGAAGCGCGCAAGCAGGTCCTTTCCCCAATGATCGGGAGACAATCTCGCCATGGCTCATCTCGGAGGCGCCGCGAGGGGCGAGACCAAAACGCGCCTGAGAATTCAGGCCCGCCAGTCCGCTCCGGGCGGCGCACGTAATCGACTGTGATCGGGCATCTTGCTCGTGCTAAATTAGCTTCCGGCCGGCGGTTTGCGTCGGAGAGGAAAGTCCAAGCGGCATGATCCTCGGCGTGCGACCTGTCAATTCGGAATCGGATCGGGCGATCTTGCGCCAGAGTGTCGCAAGATCGTTGGCGCGGCGCGGTTGACTGATACGCTATTGCATCACGGGCGACGGGGTTGACGCCGGCTCCTCGGCCCGGGCCCGTCAGGTGACACCGCCTGCGCCAGCCGCTACCTGTCTGCCTAGAACAGGAAACTGCCCATGGCCCGCTCCCTCCTTCCCGGCGCCTATCCCGCCACCCGCATGCGGCGCGTCCGCCAGCATGACTGGGTGCGCCGCCTCGTGCGGGAAACGAAACCTTCTCCGGATGACCTCGTCTGGGGCCTGATCGTCCATGATGGGAAGTAAAAGCGACTGCCGGTGAAGTCGATGCCCGGCGTCGATCGCCTGAACGTGGATGAAGCGGCCAAGGCCGCTATCCGCGCCCGCGAGCTCGGCATCCCGGCCATCGCCATCTTCCCGCACATCGACGGCGCGAAGAAGAATGACGCGGGTTCAGAGGCTGGCAATCCCGAGGGCCTTATCCCGACCGTGATCCAGGCGATGAAAGCGGCCGCGCCCGAAGTCGGCGTCGCCTGCGACGTGGCGCTCGACCCCTTCACCAGTCACGGCCATGACGGGCTCCTCAACGACGACGGTTACGTCCTCAATGACGAGACGGTCGCGGCCCTGATCGAACAGGCGCTGGTCCAAGCCCGCGCCGGAGCTGACATCGTCGCCCCCTCCGACATGATGGACGGCCGCATCGGCGCCATCCGTGAGCTGCTGGACGAGGAAGGCCACGAGAACGTGATGATCCTGTCTTATGCCGCCAAATACGCCTCTGCTTTCTATGGCCCCTATCGCGACGCAGTCGGCACGGCGTCGGTCCTGAAGGGCGACAAGAAAACCTACCAGATGGACTTCGGCAACACCGAGGAAGCACTCCGCGAAGTCGCCATGGACATCCAGGAAGGCGCCGACATGGTGATGGTGAAGCCCGGCCTGCCCTATCTCGATATTGTCCAGCGGGTGTCGTCAGAATTTGGCGTGCCGACGCTGGCTTTCCAGATTTCCGGCGAGTACGCGCAGATCAAGGCCGCCGCCGCCAATGGCTGGCTGGACGAGGATCGGGCCATCATCGAGACCCTTTCAGCCTTCAAACGCGCCGGCGCCTGCGGGGTGATCACTTACTTCGCTGAGCGGGCCGCCCAGCTGTTGGGCTGAGGCGCGATCCAGCTCGTCCGGCGGAGCGCTGAGACTGATTCGGGCGTTGTGAACATGGTCGTCCACAGACCGCTTCCGGTTTCACGCAGTCGTCCCTCAAAAGACACTCGACATACCGGACGCATGCGCGTTAATCGGCGACTTCCTTTCGGGAGCGCATTTCCCATGGACCCCTCTGGGTCACGCGTCACGGTTCGCGGTGCAAAATCAGACGACGTCGCCGACCTCGAACATATCGAGGCCGTGTCCTTCGACGGTGACCGGCTATCGCGGCGCAGCCTCAACCATCATCTGCAGTCGCCGACCTGCGATGCTTTCGTGGCCCAGCTGGCTGGCCGCACCATCGGCTATGCCATGCTGTTCTACCGCTCGACCTCCAGCCTCGCCCGGCTTTACTCGATCGCAACTCTACCCGAGGCGCGCGGCAAGGGCGTCGCCAACGCGCTGATGGCCGCCAGCGAAAAGGCGGCGCGTAAACGCGGCTCGACCGCCCTGCGGCTCGAGGTGCGGGTCGACAATCCGGGCGCCATCGGCCTCTACCGCAAGCTCGGCTATGTCGAGTTCGGCCACTACGAGAATTACTACGAGGACGGCAAGGCCGCGCTGCGCTTCGAAAAGCCGCTCGAAATCCGCTCGAAATCCGCCGCCAGGATCGCCGCATGAGAGACTGGATCCTGATCGCCGACGATCTGCGCGACCTTGCGACGCTGGGCGCACCATTCCGCATGATGACCTCGCGCGATTATGTGCTGCAGCCCAAGCTGCTTTCCGGCTCGCGGCCCAAGATCATCAACCTCGCACGAACCTATGTTTATCAAAGCGATGGCTATTACGCCTCGCTGCTGGCGGAAGCGCGGGGCCATCGCGTGGTGCCGAGTGTCGAGACCATGCTCGACCTCTATGACAGCGACATTTCCGAAGACACCTCGATCCCTGACCTCGAAGAGGCGCTCAATAAGGATCGCGAGAAGGCTGGAGAAGGTTTCCGAGTGCCGGATCGCTTCTTGATCTGCTTCGGCGAGACCGAGGACGAGCGGTTGAAGACGTTCGGCCGCCTGTGCTTCGATTGGTACCGCGCGCCCGTCCTCGTGGTCACGACGGAAATCAACGGCAAAGCGCCGATCGTCGAGATCAAGCGCCTCAAACTGGCCTCGTTCACGACGCTAAAAGGCGACGAGCTGAAATTCTTCGTCGACGCGCTAACCAAGTATACCGGCCGGGTTTGGAAAAGCCCCAAGGCGCGAACCATCGCCAAACATTCGATCGCAGTGCTGTACGACCCCAACGAGCAGCTTGCGCCCTCGAGCGTCGAGACCCTGCAATACTGGTCGCGCCTGGCGGAGAAGGACGGCGTCGAGATCGAGCCGATCACCAAGAAGGATCTCGCCAAACTTGCCGAGTTCGACGCACTCTGCATCCGCGAGACGACCTCGATCACCAACCACACCTATCGCTTCGCCCGGCGGGCCTGGGCCGAAGGAATGCCGGTGATCGACGATCCAGTTTCGATGATGCGCTGCACCAACAAGGTCTATATCTGGGAGCGCCTGGTCGGTGCGGGGCTGCCCTCGCCACAGACCATGTTGGTGCAGGATAAGACCAGCCTCGAGGAAGTCGCCGACACGCTCAACTTCCCGGTGGTCTTGAAGATCCCGGACGGATCCTTCTCGCGCGGCATCAAGAAGGCCAACGACATGGCCGAGCTGAAGCACCTCGTTCACGACTTTCTCGAAGACACTGACCTCGTAATTGCACAGAAATTCATCCCGACAGATTTCGATTGGCGGGTTGGCGTGCTCGATCGCCGGCCGATCTTCGTATGCCAGTACAAGATGGCGCGCGGGCACTGGCAGATCGTCAACCACAAGCTCGACGGGCGCGCAGTCGAGGGTGGGTTCAATTCCCTCTCCGTGGCGGATGCGCCTGCCGATGTGGTTGATGTCGGCGTGCGGGCAGCCAACCTGATCGGCGACGGTTTTTATGGCGTCGACATCAAGACGGGGCCGGATGGCCCGGTGGTGATCGAAATCAACGACAACCCCAACCTCGAACACGGCATCGAGGACGCGACTGAAAAGACCGCCGTCTGGTCGCACCTGACCGAATGGTTCGTGAAGCGGCTGAACGCCTAGGATATCTTTCCCCCGCGACAACGCTGGACCGGCTTGTCGAAAGCCTCTTCGCGGTGGATGTTCACGCCTCGCACGCTGCGCCGCCGATAAAGGCGCAAAAACAAATGGCCGGCCACTGAGCCCGGCCAATACAGGTTTTCCGGGAGGATTTGCCCATGCATCGTCGTTTTTCCGTCACCGCCGCGTTGGCCGCCATTCTGCTCGTTTCGGGCGTCGGCGCGCCGACCATCGCTCAAAGCGCGCCCGCCCAGAGCGCGCCTGTCGCCAAATCAGCCGCGACGCCGGCGCTGCCAAGCGCCGCAACCCCTGAGGCAGTGGGCTTCGACAGCACCCGCCTGAAAGTGCTGGACGATTACATGGCCAAGGTGGTCAGCGATGGCCGCGTCGCCGGCATGACCACGCTGCTTGCCCGTCATGGCAAGGTTGTCGAGTTCAAGACCTACGGCAAAGCCAGCCTCGCGACCGGCAAGGCGATGGATAAGGACGCGATTTTCCGCGTCTACTCGATGACCAAACCGATGACAGGCGTCGCGATGATGATCCTGTTCGAACAGGGCAAGTGGCGGCTGGACGATCCGGTGACGCGCTATGTGCCCGAGTTCAAGAACCTCAAAGTGGTCCAGTCGATCAAAGCCGACGGCACGATGGTGCTCGAGGACGCGAAGCGCCCGCCGACCATGCGTGAGATCATGAGCCACACCGCCGGCTTCGGTTATGGCCTGGCGGACGTGCATCCGGTCGACAAGCTCTACCGCGAGAAGAAAGTGCTTTCTGCGACCGGCCTTAAGGAGATGATCGACCGCACCGCGACCATCCCGCTGATGTTCCAGCCCGGCACCAACTGGTCTTATTCCTCGGCTGTCGATATCCAGGGCTACATTATCGAGAACCTGTCCGGCGAGACGTTCGGCGACTTCATGGCGGAGCACGTCTTCAAGCCGCTGAAGATGACCGACACCGCCTTCTACACCGGCGACGCCAAGGCCAGCCGACTGGCGGCCGTCTATGTCGGCGACCCGAAAACCGGGAAGATCGCCGAAGCCAAGGATCTCTTCGGCAACCCGATGCCCGACTACACCAAGCCGCCTGCAATGGAGAGCGGCGGCGGCGGCCTTGTCTCGACGACTATGGACTACGCCCGCTTCAGCCAGATGGTCGTCAACAAGGGCCAGCTCGATGGCGTTCGCATCCTGTCGCCGGCCTCGGTCGAGCTGATGGGCACCAACGTGATCCCGAAAAGCGTGCTCGTCTCCAATAACGGCACCAGCGTCGCCCAGTTCAACGAGGCGGTCGGCTTCGGCCTCGACTTTCAGGTCGTCAACGACGCCCGCAAGGCGGGCATGCTTGAGGGCAACGGCACGATGAGCTGGGGCGGGGCGGCGGGCACCTGGTTCTGGATCGACCCGGCGAACGATCTGATCGCCATCGGCATGATCCAGCGCATGGGCGGCACCGGCGGCGACGACCTCGGCACGATGGCAAGGACGCTGACTTACCAGGCCCTGACGCATCCAGAGAAGTAGGCGTAAATCTGCTCCGCTCGGCGCGGCGGCTCCTTCGGGTCTGGAGCCGCCGTCCGATCGAAAAGACGAGCGTGGCGCCGTCGTCGTCAAACCGGAATTGCGCTGACGAAATTTGCGCTGATGAAAGAGGTGACAGCTCAGGGCGGTGAAGCGGTCGGTGAAGCGGACGGCGCAGCACGACATGACGTCTTCCCGCCAAACCGCCCAAGCCTGGTTGGCGGCCAGCACCAAGCCCAAGCGGCTAGGCGATGTTCATGTAGGCGAATTCGATGAGGTAGACGTGTTCGCCCGGCCCGTGTTTGGCCACCTTCAAAAGATCGACCACGCCGGCAAACCCTGATCGACGCGCCAGCGTGGGTGTGATGTCTGAGAGTTCGATTTCACGCATCGAGGTTACCTCGATCGCGCCCAAACCAAGCCGATAGCGTCCGCCGACTTTGACACGCGGGCTTTGCCAGATGCGGACGCTGCAGACAACCGCGCCGCTCGCAATCGGATCGCGAAGTCGCTTTGTAAACTGCATCGAGATCTCAAGGCCGACTGCCGCGCCGATCCTGGCAGCATTGGTCGACCCGGTCGATCCGCCCCAAAACGCAGAGGCAGGAAAGCGGGGAAGGAATTCTGGTTCGGGGGGCTTGAATCGCACCTAATGTGAGGTTGTGGGCTCCGCGACCATGCAAGGATCACGCTCTCCCAAACGCCGTTGGCGCGTCGGTGAACTGGCCGAGGCGGCGGGCGGAGCGGACGCGATCTTCATCGAATCGGGTCTGCAACCGGCGCGCTTCAAACGGCTGAGCCCGCGCTCGTGCGACGCTGCTCCGCCGGCAAACAGAGGCTCAGGGTCTCCCTGGGCGCAGATTGCGTTGACGCGCCTAGGGAACCAGCGCCACCGACATATCGGTTCGCGTATGGTTGGCGACCAGGTGGACGGCGTCGCCCGCGCGAAGCTCAACCGGTTGAGGGAAACGGTAGACAACATGCATCCAGCCGTTTGCGCCCGCATTCGCCGCCGGGCGATTTTCATAAGTCGTGACTGCGTCGAGATCGAGACGCAGCCACTGAGCGACGCCGACACAGCGGCCCGAACGGTGCGCGGAGACGATCAGCGAGCGACGCTCAGGCGGGAAGTGTGATCGCATGAGGTCAAAACTGAATATCTCGAAATCGTCGGAGAGGACATCGTGGGGAAACCGGTCGAGGTGCAAACCGAACTTGCTGGACGCAAACAGGTTGAAGCTGGAAAGGTCGAAACCAGCGGCATGTGACGCATAGGCCTGGGCCTCGATCGTCGCCCCGCCAACCAGATATCCGCGAGCGGCCGCACGACAGGGTATGACGACAGCATCCGGGGTCAGGAGATGCTCTCGTGCGTGTTCCACGGTCGGCAGGACGGATTCAGACAGCAGGCCGCTGGAGAAGGTCTCGGTCACCAGAAGGTTTGCGCGCGCCCACATTTCGTGCCCGATCCGGAGTTGATCGGAGCGCTTTGCGTGCAGCGCGATTGAATCGGTGAGTCCATTGACCCGGATGATCTCACGCGCTGCGGCGGCGATCGCCGGAACCACCTCGCAGGTCGTCACCCTGGCAGCGCCAGCACGCGCCGCCATCATGGCCAAAAGGCCCGAGCCTGAGCCGATATCAAGAACGCGGCGTCCCGGCGCTGCCCGACGCAGCGCTTGATCGTAGGCATCGTTTCGCGCGGCGTCGGCCATCATTGGAAAATGCCACGCCGGCGCCACGCTGGCGCAGGCGAGATCAAGATTGTCTCGCGCCTCGATATAGCTGTGATCGATTTCGATGGCGCGACGATAGGCTCGAATTGCCGCCTCGTCTTCGCCAAGGGCGGCATGTGCAGCCCCCAGATTGTTGAAGGCCTGAGCGAAGCGCTGGTTTAGCTCGATCGCTTTTTCGAACGCGACCCGTGCGCCGGCGTGATCGCTGCGCATATGCAGCACAACGCCAAGGTTGTTGTGATATTCACAATCCCAGGGGTTCGCCGCCGCGGCGCGCTGGAGATATGTCTCCGCCAAATCGGTCTCACCATCTGCGAAGGCAATGAGCCCCAATTGATGGTTCGCGACCGCGTTTGAAGGATGCTGCTGCAGGACGGCGCGAAAAAGGCTGGCCGCCTTCACCATTTCGCCTCGCCCAAAACACGCGATCGCCAAATCCAACAGATCAGCGCGCTCTTCTTCCAGAGCTAACATGACGATGGCTCCCGTCTCTCCCCCCGGCCGCCATCTAAAATCCAGATGGGTTAACGAAATGCGCAATTCGCTTTACCCGTCTCGCCTGCGCCGATGCCGATGTGTGGATCGGCCATAATAGAACGGCCGAACAGGATTCTCCGTTCGTCGACGCGAGACGGCTGGCGGATCACTAGCGGCGATCTGCGCTTGAGTTCCGCTTCGCAGACACCCCATCAGGGCGCTTTTCCGCCCGGCGGCCAAGAAGAGCGAATCACCGCTGAGGTGCGGGCCTGGCGCCGCGATCGCTCCAGTGACCCGCCTCCGGCGGCGCACTCGCCAGCTTCACCAGATCGAGTTCGGGTTCGCGGATGTTGGCGACGCGCCAGGCGCCGGCTTCCTCAACCATATCCCGCGAGACGATGGTGTCGCGATCGAGATTGTGGAACTTCGCCTCGACGACTGCCTTGCCGTCGACGGGCGGCGACTGGAGCGCGACATGGAGATCGGTGATCTTCCAGTCTTGCGCGGCGACGATGGGATCACCGTCGATAGCGCCGACCTCACCGGTTTTCGCTGTCGCCGCGGCCTCCTTCTCGAGGAGGGTGTACGTTGCGATCGTGAAGGGAATGGCGGTGCGCCAGTCGGGCGGGTTCACGCCGTCTTTAAGGTAGGGTTGGTAGAGCGGCAGGATCACCGCGACAGGATCGCCGGCGGCCGAAGCGGTCGCGACCGGCGCGGCGGCGGCCGGAGCGGCGGGCGCCGTCGACTTTTCCGGCCCGCAACCGCTCACTGCGAGGGCTGCCCCAAGTGCAAGCGCGGTGGCGGAATGCCGCAGCGGATTTGTCCCTTCGATCGACTTGGGGCGGTCATCGACCGCACGGTGACCAACCATTGCCTCGCCTGCTCTGCTGC
Source organism: Alphaproteobacteria bacterium (assembly GCA_031394145.1). Lineage (GTDB taxonomy): Bacteria > Pseudomonadota > Alphaproteobacteria > Caulobacterales > Hyphomonadaceae > UBA7672. Next base: position 22,732 of record JANMWT010000121.1, read on the forward strand.
GCAAGCCAGCGAAGTGGCGCCGAGAGGCGCCGAGGTGCGATCGGGCGCGCGTCAGCCTGCCATGCCAGGGTACGCCGTCTCGACGCGTGGAAAGGGGGTAGGAGGATCAGCGAGGCCGCGAGGCAAGTCTCGGCCTCCCGCCCTGATGATCAGGACGATCCCGCGGCCGCAGCGATCAGCTTGTCTGCGCCAGAGGGCGTCTGGGTGCGGATGGCGACACCCCCGCTGGCTCGGCGATGCGGGCAGCTAGAACGCAGCTAGAACAATGTGCCGGTGTCGTCCTCGCCGCGCTTCGGCCGGCGGATCCGCGGACGCGGCGGCGCCGGACCAGCAGCCGTCTCGGAAGCCGCCCTTGCCGAGGGCCGACCGACCGTCGCCCCAACCTCCCCATCGGCGAACCGCAGGCTGAGGTCCTCGCCTTCCGCAACGGCCATTGCCGAACGAACCAGCCGCCCCTCCGCGCCCGTGACCAGCGCAAAGCCCCGCTTCAGAACGCCTTCGTACGAGAGACTTGTCAGCACCCGCGCCGTCGCTTCGAGGCGGCGCAGCGCCTGCTCGATACGTCGTCCTACCGCCGGTCGCAACCGCGCGCTCAGCCGCTGCGCTTCCATCCGTCTCGCCGACAGGTCGCGTCGCAGGGCGCCGGGTCGCAAGCCGCCTGAGGCGCGATCAAAGCCTGCCCGCTTGCGCGCCAGCGCCCGCCTCAAAGCGCCGCCGAATTTCTGCGCCGCCATGTCGAGCTTCTGTCGTGGCCCTTGCAACACGGCATCCAGCTTCGGCAGCCGCCCGGCCGCCGAACGAAACTCCAGTCGACGCTTTTCGAGCTGCCGGAGGAGCGAGCGAGCCGCCCGCCCACCCAGCTCCATGACCGTGGCCAACAGGTCCGCCCGCACCGGCACCGCCATCTCCGCGGCGCCAGTCGGCGTCGGCGCCCGCCGGTCTGCCGCATAGTCGATCAGCGTCGTATCCGTCTCGTGGCCCACTGCCGAGATCAGCGGTATGTCGCTGTCGGCAGCCGCCCGCACCACCCGCTCTTCGTTGAATGGCCATAAGTCCTCGATCGAGCCGCCGCCGCGCGCGACAATGATCACGTCCGGCCGCGGGATCGGCCCGCCGGCCGTCAACGCGTTGAACCCGCGTATCCCCGCTTCCACCTCGGCTGCCGCCCGCTCACCCTGAACCAGCGCCGGCCAGATCAGCACGCGCACCGGAAACCGTTCGCGCACCCGATGAATGATGTCTCTTATCACTGCGCCTGTGGGACTGGTGACCACTCCGATCACGGTCGGCAGGTAGGGGATCGGCCGCTTGCGCGAGCTG
>JANMWT010000124.1:0-3174 GCA_031394145.1 Alphaproteobacteria bacterium
CGGCGGGGGCGCCGGCGCGGTGTTGTTCCGGTCGCACGAGTGGGCCAACCGGCAGCAGACCCTGGACAGCTACGAGTTGTTCGCCCGCTGGGTGATGCCGCGCTTCCAGGGTAGCGCGGACTCCACATGGGATTCCCGCAATTGGTGCAGCGACAATCGCGGCGGGATCTTTGGACCGGCGATGGGGGCGCTGCGCAAGGCGTTCACCGATGCCGGCCAAGAGGTGCCAGATACCATGCGCATGCGCCTGCACACCGGCAAGACCGAAGTCAGCTAAACGCCGGTTTCTCCTTAAAAGCGAGCCAGTCCTCCGCCCTCGTGCAGGAACCGGGTCGTATGGATACCGGCCGGGGCCACCACCGGGTGGCCCTGGATGCCGGGCGGAACATTGCGCGAGTCGACCTGACGGAAGCCATGCGCCGCGATGCAGCGGTCGAGGGCGGCCTGCTTGTTCAATTCGCCGCTGATACCGACGCCGTAATAGCCAATCCGGGCGACGGCGTTGCAGTCGTTGGCGGCGGCGTTGAACTCCTGACCGCCCTCCCCATCCTTGACCCAAACCGGTTGGCAGGCCATCAGGCCGCCAGCCACCAGGCACAACAGCACAAGATTCCGGTGGCGGATATTACTGGGGAAAACGGCTCGCATGGTCGGTGCCCTTTCCGATTAGGGTTCACACACCCGAAAAGACTGAGCGCCTGGTCTCGTGAACGCAAGCAAGGCGGCGCATACCCAGCAGTTCTCATTCCAGCGGCACCGCGCGATTATGCCCGGGCGCCACCAAGGTGGCGGCCAACATGGTATGGAAATACTCGATCTTGTCCTTGCCGCGCTTGCGGTGGGAGCAGTTGGGGCAGTGGATTTTATCCGAGCAATGGAATTCGGTTCCGTCCAAGGCGATCAGCATGTTCCCATTGAGGACCCGCATGGCATCCAGGCCGCCGCATTCCTCCAACTCGGCCACTATGTCGGCGAACATCGGGTAGAACGAGGCTGGTTCGATAGGGCCGGGCATGGCGCGGATCTGGCTGTCGCCGGGGATCTTGCCGATGCCGAACAGTGTCTGGCAGTTCGAACGGCCTTGACCCGTCTCCAGATGTCGCTGGTGCGCCCGGAAGGATGGGCTTTGCATGAAGAACGGGGCAAACGCGGCGAGCGCGAAATCGGCCATCGCGTAGGTCGAGTTCTTGCCCTGCCGCCGGTCGGGCAGAGCTTGGCAGTAGCGGCGCAAAGCCGCGAGCAGGCGATCCTGGATGTCCACCCGCACGTTCAATCCGAGATCGTGGTCCGTGGGAATCGTGAAAATCGCGCGGACTTTCGATCCTGCCCGTGGTGTTGCATTCTGGACTCACCTGACCGCCACGAATGTCGTCGGATAGGCTATCCAAATGGGGCAAAGGCGGACAAAACCCTACCCAAATCCAAAATGAGAACTGCTGGCGGGCTATTGGCGCGAGTGCTGGGATGGGTTAAGTTCATTACTCGGTTCGGTTGGTAGAAAGTGCCAATAGGGGGGCTGATGCGCAATTTTCTTGCGGCGAGTACTGTAGCATTGACGCTCATGGCAGGATTAGATGTCACGTCGGCGCGAGCACAGGATGCGCGCCAAGCCGAAGCCATGGACGGCGGCAGCATGGTGGGCACCATGAGCAGCGGAGGTTACCTGCCACCCGGGATCATGGTGGGGAAGGCCGGCGAATGGATGCTGGGCGATCAGTTCATGTTCGAAAATATGGTCGGCAATCTCGCCGGGACAAACCGGATAAGCAACGAAAAGATTCTCCAGCGCTTTGGAAACACGCCGACGGACATGACTATGCAGATGCATATGTTCATGGCTATGTATTCCCCGAGCGACGATCTCACGCTCATGGCGATGCTTCCCTACATACAGAAGTCGATGAATCATATCAGCAGCATGGGCGCGCCGTTCACAGAACGTACGGGGGGTATTGGTGATCTCGAATTGCGTGGCCTCTACACCCTATACGCATCGGCAAACCTTCGGCATCGCATTCTGCTGACCGGCGGAGTCGGCGTTCCGACCGGCTCTATCGACGAGAGCATGGGAGGGATGCGGCTCGAATATCCTATGCAACTCGGATCGGGGACCGTCTCTCTCCTTCCGGGTCTCGCCTACCTCGGCACAGTGGCGTCATGGGGCTGGGGAGCGGAGCTCGGATCGCATGTGCGGTTGGGGAAGAATAGCAACGGCTACAGGCTGGGCAATCGCTATGGGCTGAGTGTCTGGGGCGCACGGCAGCTGACCAATTGGCTGACCGTGTCGGTGCGTGCCGACGGCGAGCGGTGGGACAATATCCATGGCGCCGATCCGCTTCTCGACCCCAATGATGAGCCGACCAAGGGTCCCACGCTTCAAGGGGGGAAGCGTCTGGACCTCTTGATTGGGGCAAACCTGCAGCCCACCGCGAGCATCCTCAAAGGTCAGCAGTTTTTTATCGAAGTCGGCGCACCAGTCTATCAGTCCTTGAATGGACCCCAGCTTCAGAGAAGCTGGGTCGTACGTGCTGCTTGGCAGTGGCGGTTCTAAATCCTCGTCCATTATCCCAGGCGGACGCATTTCCAGTTCCCGCCCGTGATCAGGCTCCCGGCGGCGCTGCCGCCTTGGGTGTGCAAAAATCAAGCAGACCGTGTGAAACTCGTAAGCGGTGTGCCTCCCGCAGTGCTGGGATTTTATACGGTAGCGTATTGCACGCCATATTGACCCGCCCGTTGGATAGCGTTGCGGAAGGGGCGCCACAGGCGCCGACGGACACTCGGCGGGACGGTCAGGAAGGGTCCGAGGCCCGCTGAAAGGGCGATCCAACGCAGAGCCTGAACGTATTGCACGCCATGTTGACCCCCAGGATAGACACCCTGTTTACGGCGTGCAATGTGGCACTTCGATCCGGAACATGGCGTGCATTCCCTATTGCACGCCATGTTAACACGCCATAAACCGCATGCTAGAGCATTTTCACGTAGAGTGAACACGCTCTAGCTCATATTTCGCGAGCAATTTCATCACCCTAACCCATATTTAACACCCACCAAAATAATCCATTCATTATCAGTATCTTACGCGTCTTTCGCAAGCCGAGTGGCACTACACCCGCGTCATTTGGGGTTCAAACGGTCAGTTTCTGCACCCCTCCCGGCGCTGTATCGATGCCC
>JANMWT010000506.1:0-6477 GCA_031394145.1 Alphaproteobacteria bacterium
CCAGAGAGGGGTGCATGTAGTCGGGTTTCTCGCGCCCGTGCTTGCGGGCGATGTAGGTCGGGATGTTGTCCATCGGGCCCGGGCGATACAGCGACACCATGGCGATGATGTCCTCGAAGCGGTCGGGCTTGAGCTTCTTCAGGGCTTCCCGCATGCCCGTGCTTTCGAGCTGGAAGACGCCGGCCGTATCGGCCCGCGACAGTAGCTCGTAGGATTTTGGATCCTCGATGCCCAGCGTGCTGAGATCGAGGTCGATGCCGCGCCGGGCCAGCAGCTCGATCGCTTTCTGGATGACGGTCAGAGTCTTCAGGCCGAGGAAGTCGAACTTCACCAGACCGGCGGCCTCGACGTACTTCATGTTGAACTGGGTCGCGGGCAACGACGAGCGGGGATCGCGATAGAGCGGCACCAGCTCGGTCAACGGGCGGTCGCCGATGACGATACCGGCCGCGTGCGTCGAGGCGTTGCGGTAGAGGCCTTCGAGCTGCTGGGCGGTTTCAACAAGATGGGCGACCGCCTCATCCTCATCCATCGCCTCCCGCAGCCGCGGCTCCATCTCCAGCGCCTCGGCAAGCGTCGGCGGTTGCGCTGGATTGAACGGCACGAGCTTGGCCAGTTTATCGACCTGGCCGAACGGCAACTGGAGCACACGGCCGACGTCGCGCAGCACCGCGCGCGCCTGCAAGGTGCCAAACGTGATGATCTGAGCCACCCGGTCGACGCCATATTTCTGGCGAACGTATTCGATCACCTCGCCCCGCCGATCCTGGCAGAAGTCGACGTCGAAATCGGGCATCGAGACGCGCTCAGGGTTCAAGAAGCGCTCGAACAGCAGACCGAAACGGAGCGGATCGAGATCGGTGATGGTCAGCGCCCAGGCGACGACCGAACCTGCGCCCGAGCCCCGGCCCGGCCCAACCGGAATGTCGTGGCTCTTTGCCCACTTGATGAAGTCAGACACGATCAGGAAGTAGCCGGGGAAACCCATTTTTTCGATGACGCCGAGCTCATAGGCCAGGCGATCGTCATAGACTTTGCGCTCGGCATAAAGGGTTGCTCCGGTCAGCCTTTCTTTGAGGCCGGCCTTGGCCTGAGCCGCCAGCTCGGCCGCCTCATCGCGACCGCGCTTGGTGTCGAAGGTCGGCAGGATCGGCGCACGGCCGAGCGGCCTGAAGGCGCATCGGCGGGCGATCTCGACGGTGTTGGCGAGCGCTTCGGGCAGGTCGGCGAACGCAACCGCCATCTCCTCGGGCGATTTGAGGTATTGCTGCGCCGAGGCCCGCGGCCGGTCGGCCATCGACACATAGGTTGAGTTGGCGATGCAAAGCAGCACATCGTGGGTTGCATGCTGGTCTGGCGTCTTGAACCGCGCGTCATTGCTGGCGACCAGCGGCAGGCCAAGCTCGTAGGCAAGATTGACCAGGACACTCTCGGCCGCCGCTTCTTCCGGCCGGCCATGGCGCTGCAGCTCGACATAGAGCCGGTCGCCGAACAGCGCGTGCAGCGCTTTGAGGCGGTTGCGAACCTCATCGATACGCCCGGCCGCGGCGCGCCGATTGAGCAGGCCGCCATGACCGCCGGTAAGACAGATCAGCCCATCGGCGCGCTGGGCCAACATCGCGAGCGGGATCTGCCGGCTCTCGCCTGCTGGCTCCAGGAACGAGGCCGACGACAGGGCCATGAGATTGCGATAGCCCGTCTCATTCTGGGCGATCAGGGCGAGGGTGCCGGTCTCACCGGATACGCCGGGCTCGAGGATGTTCGCCGTGAGGCCGGTAATCGACTGTACGCCCTGCTCGCTCAGCGCCTCGGAGAGCTCAAGGGCGGCAAACAGATTGTCGTCGGTGACGCCAACCGCGGGGGCCTCGCTCGCCTTTGCCCATTTTGCCAGGTCCTTGGGCCGGATCATGCTCTGGAGCAGCGTCAACGCCGAGCGGACGCGAAGGTGGATGAAGCGCGGGGCGTTCGCGGTCATGGGGTCGCCTGCTTGAGTTGCTGGCCGAGGCTAGTGCGAGTCGGCTGCCGCCGGGACCGCATAAGGAACCAGCCGGCCGTCCTTCAGGGTCCAGACCCGGTCCATGAAGCTGATCAGCCCAAGATTATGCGTCGCCACGAGAACCGCCACCTTCTCCATGCGGGCGATGTCGAAAAGGCTCTGGAAAACCGATCCGGAGGTCTGGGGATCGAGGTTTCCTGTGGGTTCATCGGCAATCAACACCTTGGGCTTGTTGGCCAGCGCCCGGGCGATGGCGACCCGTTGCTGCTCGCCGCCGGAGAGAGCGCCAGGCCGATGATGATCGCGTTCGCGCAGGCCCATCTGCTCGAGCAGTTCGGCTGCGCGCTTGCGGGCGACCTTCCGCGAGGCGCCGTTGATCATCAGCGGGGCGGCGATGTTGTCGATGGCGCTCAGTTCCGGCAGCAGGTGGTGGAACTGGTAGACGAAGCCAAGCTGCATGCGGCGCGTCAGCGTCCGCTCCCTGTCGCCCATGGCAAGCGCGTCCTTGCCCATGAAGGAGACGTTTCCAGAATCGGGCTTCTCGAGCAGCCCGGCGACATGCAGGAGCGTCGACTTGCCCGATCCGGATGGTCCGACCAGGCCGCTGACTTCACCTGCATTGAGCGCAAGATCGATCGATTTCAGCACGTCGAGCCGCTTGTCGCCGGACTTGTAGCTGCGCGCCACGCCAGTGAGCTGGAGGACGGGGTGGGCGCTCGCGGCTCGCGGCGCCGGGGATGGCTGATCAGGGGTCATTGGAACCGGAGCGCATCGACCGGATCGAGCCGGGCGGCCCACAGGGCCGGAATGATCGACATGATCAAGGTGACCACAAAGGCGGAGACGGTCACCCAGGCGACTTCCGACCATTGCAGGTGCGCTGGCAGCGCATCGAGCTGGTAAACGTCCTTGGGGAAGAGCTGCATGTGCAGGATGCCTTCCAGCGTGTGCTGGATCGGTGCGATGTAGATCGAGCAGACGACGCCGAGCGCGAGGCCTGTGACCACGCCGGCCATGCCGAGGAAGCTTCCGGTCATCAAGAAGACGCGGACCACACCGCTCCGGGTTGCGCCGATGGTCCGCAGGATAGCGATGTCGCGGGCCTTGTTCTTCACCAGCATCAGGATGCCAGTGATAATGTTGAGCGCGGTGATGATCACCACGATAAACAGGATCAGGCGCATCACATTGCGTTCGACAATCAGCGCCGTGACATAGGTGCCGTTGCGGGTGATCCAGTTACCGACGACCGGGGAGCCGGCCTTGGCGAGATCGCTGGAATAGGCCGCGGCGCCGTCGGGATTGGTGAGGCGGATGCCGAGGATCGGATAGCCATCTTCGACGCCGAAATAGTTCTTCGCCGATTCGATCGGCAGGAAGATCGCATAGCGATCGTAGCGTTCATTGCCTACGTTGAAGACGGCTGAAACGGTGAACACGCGGCTTCGCGGCGCCGGGCCAGCGACCGTCTGGCTGCCATTCGGCTGCACCAGCTTGATCTTGTCGCCGACATAAAGGCCCAGCGCCTCTGCGAATTGTTCGCCGACCACGATGTCAGGCGAGAGTGCGCCATCCTCGCCGAAATGCTCCAGCGAGCCCACGTCCTTGCCGTCGGCCCTCAGCTTGGCCATGCCCTTCTTGATCAGTTCATTGGCCTGCAGATCCTTGGGCCGTACGCCTCTCACCTGCACGCCCTCGCTCCGGCTATGAGCCGAGGCGAGCGCCGTGTCCTCGACAATCGGCTCGACGGAGGCGATGCCGGGCTTGCGCAGCAGATCTTCGATCATCGCGTCGACCTGAGGTTGCGGCAGGCTTCCTGTGTCGAGATAGACGTGCGGCTCGAAGCCGATGATCTTGGAGATAAGTTCGAGCCGGAAGCCGTTCATGATCGACATGGTCAGGATCAGCGCCCAGACGCCGAGCGTGATGCCGACGACCGAGACGATTGAGATGAGGGCAAGGCCGCCATGCTCGCGCTTGGCGCCGAGATAGCGCATCGCCAACATGCGCTCGAATGGGCCGAAGGGGCGCTCGACAACCCGTGCTTCGGTTGAAGCCATGGGGCTCAGGCTCCCTTCGCCGTGCAGCGGTTGATGGCGGCTTCGAGCGACATTTCCTCGGTCACTCCGGTCTTGCGGGTGCGCAGTTCAACCAGGCCGTTCTTCAGGCCCTTGGGCCCGATGACGATCAGCTTGGGGACGCCGATCAGCTCCATGGTCGAGAACTTGGCGCCAGGCCGTTCGGCGGTGTCGTCGTAAAGCACATCGACGCCGGCCTTGAGCAACTGGCCATAGGCGCTCTCGCAGGCGGCCGAAACCTCGGCGTCGTCGGCGCGCAGGTTGACCACGGCGGCGTTGAACGGCGCAACCGCCTCCGGCCAGATCACGCCTTTTTCGTCGTGGCTCGCCTCGATGATTGCGCCGACGAGGCGCGACACGCCGATGCCATAAGAACCACCCTCGATCGGCACGTCCTTGCCATCGGGCCCCGTGACGTGGGCCTTCATCGGCGCCGAGTATTTCGTGCCGAAGTAAAAGATGTGGCCGATCTCGATGCCGCGCGCTGACAGGCGACGCTCGGCCGGCACTTCCTTTTCAAAGCGGGCGGCGTCGTGCATTTCGTCGGTGGCGGCGTAAAGCGCAGTCCGCTTGTCGAACTCAGGCTTCAGGTCCTGCCAGAAATCGAGGTCGGCGCCTGGCGCCGGCATGTCGACCAGGGCGCTGTCGCAGAACACAGCGCTTTCGCCGGTGTCAGCGAGGATGATGAATTCGTGGCTGAGGTCGCCGCCGATAGGTCCGGTGTCGGCGCGCATCGGCACCGCCTTAAGGCCCATGCGGCTGAAGGTGTTCAAGTAGGCGCAGAACATTCGATAATAGCTCTGCCGCGCCTGATCGGCCGTCAGGTCGAATGAGTAGGCGTCCTTCATCAGGAATTCGCGGCCGCGCATGATCCCGAACCGGGGGCGCACTTCGTCCCGGAACTTCCATTGGATATGATAGAGGTTGAGCGGCAGCTGCTTGTAGGAGCGCACCGAGGCGCGAACCACGTCGGTGATCACTTCCTCGTTGGTGGGCCCGAAGAGCATCGCTCGCTCATGGCGGTCGACGATGCGCAGCATCTCCTTGCCATAGGCTTCGTAGCGACCACTTTCCTTCCAGAGGTCCGCCTGCTGGATGGTCGGCATCAGGCACTCGACGGCGCCGGCCCGCTCCTGCTCTTCGCGGACGATTTTTTCAATCTTCTGCAGCACCCGCAGCCCGAGCGGCAGCCAGGTGTAGATACCGGCCCCGTTCTGCTTGATCATGCCGGCGCGCAGCATGAGCTGGTGTGAAACGATCTGGGCCTCGGAGGGAACCTCCTTGAGGACGGGCAAGAAGTAACGGCTGAGGCGCATGGGACGGTTACGGGCTCTTGGGACAGGTTGAGGCTGGATACCCGCCCGGGGCGGAAGGCGCAATGAGGCCCAAGGCCCTCCGGGCAGGTCCAGTCGTGACCAGCCTGCGTATAGCGCTCATACTCGACGCCGCACGCGCGAAAGAGAGCTCCGATGAAACGCCTTTCAGCCCTCCTTGCCCTTGCCGTGATGGCCTCAGGCCTCGCCCTGAGGCCGGCCCCGGCCCTCGCCTCGCTTGCAGCGAACGTCACGGCCCCTGATTTCACCGCCGAAGGCGCCCTCGGGGGCAAGCCGTTCAGCTTTCACCTGGCCGACGCGCTCAAGAAGGGCCCGGTCGTGCTCTACTTTTTCCCGGCAGCCTTCACGTCGGGATGCACCACCGAGACCAAGCTCTTTGCAGACAGCGCCGATCAATTTGCCGCCGCTGGCGCGACGCTGATCGGGGTCACCCGGGGCAATATCGAGAAGCTGTCGAAATTCTCGACCGAGGCCTGCCGCAGCAAATTCCCGGTTGCGGCGATCTCGGAGCAGACGATGAACGCCTACAAGGAATCCATGGCGATGGGCTGGACCAATCGCTCCTCCTACGTCATCGCGGCGGATGGAAAGATCGCAATGGTCTATTCGGCGTCGAAGCCGACCGAGCATGTCACCCGCACGCTGGCGGCGCTGAATGCGCTCAAGAAGCCGGGCTGAGTGAGGCTCACGCGGTCGGGCGGGCGATGAAGTCCAGCCAGCCGAAGTGCAGGATAACCCAGATCGCGAGCGTGATCAGGGCGGCCACGCCGGTCGCGATCAGCAACTTGCGACGCATGCCGATCTTCACCGGCGCGCCGCGTTCGGTTCCGGGCGCAACGGTTCCGGTTTCTTCCTGGCTCTGTGTGCCGATGCCGAGGATCGGCAGGAACACGATCCACCAGGCATTGAAGAAGACGACAATGACCTCGAACGGGCCCATGGGGCAGATCCCTAGTGCGCCGCCTTCGGCGTTTCCATCAGCTCGATCAGGACGCCGTCGGACTCCTTCGGGTGAACAAAGATCACCAGGGTACCGTGCGCGCCGATACGAGGTTCGCCAAGCACTTTG
>JANMWT010000530.1:0-5989 GCA_031394145.1 Alphaproteobacteria bacterium
GCCGCCTGAGCCATCGCCGCCTGAGCCATCGCCGCCTGAGCCATCGCCGCCTGAGCCATCGCCGCCTGAGCCATCGTCCCCTGAGCCATCGCCGCGCGCGTCGATGCGCGGGCGCCACACCGCTCGCCGGAATGTGCAGCCTGACGGGTTGTCGCATAGAACCGCGAGACGAAGCGCGCGCTAATCTTGTGTTTACGAATGAGAGTGAGCCTATCGGCACGTCATTGGAGCCATTCATGGCGCCTGCAGACCCGCCTGGACTTCACCGGCTTATCTACGCCAGCACCGCAGTTGGCGTGCTGCCCGCTCACCAGCTCGATCGGATCCTGCTGCGCTCGCAGGCCTTCAATCCCAGCGCGGGCATCACCGGACTTCTGCTTTTCCACGAAGGCACGTTCCTGCAGTGCGTCGAAGGGCCCGAAGCGGGCGTCCTCAGCCTGATGGAGCGCATCCGCCGTGATCGTCGACATGGCGGCATCACGCTTCTCGAATCGAGTTCATGCGCGTCGCGCGCTTTTCCGGCCTCATCGATGGGTTATGTCGCTCCGCGCAATCTCACCAGCGGTCAGCGCATCGGCTTCGTTGATGTTCTGGCGGCGGTGCGCGATCGCGCCAAGCTAAAGCTTGCCGACCTTGTCTGGCCGTTTCTGTCGACGTTTGGAGATTTTGCGGCAGCCTGAGCCTAACCAGCCTGAGCCTAACTCATATGACGTTGGGATGCGCGCCATTGCTCGGCCGCACATCGGAGCGGAGCACCACCGGCAAGAAGTCCCTGTCGCGGCCGAACACGCCTATGGTGATCGCCGGCGAGCGTTCGAGGCTGATCACCATGTGGCGTGACATCGTTCGGCGGGGCTCCACCTCGGGCTGCATCGACTCGTCGCCGAAGCCGATGCCGAGCGGCTCGTCGGTGTCGTTGATTACCGCGATACGGATGAACTCGCCTTCATGCAGCACGAGCTTGCTGCGCAGTTCCGTCCAGGTCTGGCCGGCATAGGTCCAGGTCTGGGAGCGGAGGCGATCGCTGACCTTCAGCATCACTTCGCGGTCGACGTGTCTGGCGGCCGGCGGCTCACTCCAGGCGGGCAGGGTAGGTAAAGCGGCGCCCGCGACGATAGCTTCCCTTCGCGTAATCATCGTTCCCATCCCAGCGATCAGCCTCAATCGAAGGTCTTGCGCGGCGCTGCCCAAGTCAAGCGATGCCCAGTCTGGCGATGCCCAGTCTAGCGAGGCGTCGCGACCTCGCTTTCCGAAGCGCGGGCTTTGTGATCTCTTTGCTCGACAAGACGAGACGGTTGGGAGCGAGACGATGGTTGCCTACAAGGCGACGCCGAAGAATGGCGACTTCGCCGTTCACGTCGAAACCGATAATTTCCTCGACGTGGTGCGCGATCCCGCCGGCCTTGCGGCGATGCAGACACTGCTCGACAGGTACATGGTGTTGCACGTCTCGCCGCAGAAGCAGCTGGACTATGAAGCGGTCGGCCGGCTCGCTGTGCATCTCGGCATGGATCCGACAGCCAGGCCGCGCCAACCAAGCCCGCGCCCGGGCGATGGGCCGGCTTATCCGGCGCCGTCGCCGCGCGCACCGTTGTCGGCGGAGTATCCTTTCATCGGCGACTTCTCGAGCCAGGCGAAGCCCAATGTCGCGACACCGCGCATTCCGTCCTATATCGAGAGCCTGCATTATGACGGCATCAGCGCCTATTCGGTGCAGGCCAGCTTCAACTCCGAACCCGCGACGCCGAACCTCTGGTCCGACATGCGCGCCGCCTATGCTGGGTTGCCGAAAGATCTGAAGAAGGTGGTGGATACCGGCTGGGCGCTGCACGCCTATGTGCCGCCGCCGGGCACGGCGCTCGCAGATTTCCCCGGCTTCGAGCCAGACAAGGCGGCGCGCCGGCCGCTGCGCATCCGCCATCCGCGCACCGGAGCGCCGGTGCTCTATCTGCCCAAGAACCCGGCCAGCCGAATTGAAGGCCTGCCGGCCGATGGAGGCATCGACATCCTCCATGATCTCTGGGCGCGGGTGAACACGTCGCCGGTGCGTTATGCCGCCAGCGCCTCGCATAACCAGCTGTTCGTCTGGGACGGCCTTGGCGTCACGCACACCAACCCGGCCTATCCGCGCGACAAGTCGCGCACGCTCTGGTTCTTCATCATCTACGGCAAGGCGACCGCCGTGGAGCCATGGACCGCGTAGGCCGATGACCCCGCGCACCGATGGCCTCTACACCTCGCGCGGCGACGGCTACACCGCCTATCTGCGCTTTTACGCTGACGGCGAGGTCGTGACCGTGAGCTCCACAGGTCAACCGCACGAGGTGGCCCGCTGGTTTGGCCGTGACCACGAAAAACCGGTACACTGGAAGCTGGAGCAGGGGCGCATCTCCTTCGCCGAGTTCATTGACTTCAGCGACCGCGGCGAGCCCGCGCCATCGGGCTTCATTCGCTTCGCCGGACGTATCGCGGGTGACACGCTGCATCTGCGCACGGTGAGCGAGCTGACCGGCAGCGATACAGTGCGGGTCTACACGTTCCTCGCAATCAATCTCACTCCGTAGGCGGGCAACCGCCTCAGGGCCGCGCTTCCGGCAGCTTGCCGGTCAGGAACGCGGCGACTTCGCGCATTTCCTGTTCCGGCATGTCGGGCGCGATGATCTTCATCTTGCCGGTCACAAGCGAGGCGACGATCGCCTCGGGCGGCAGCCTCGCCAGCGCCAGGCGATCGGGCGCGCCGGGCGTCGCCGGTTCGTGGCAGCCCTTGCAGCGGACGCCATAGGCGAGGGCGCCAGCGCTGAGGCCAGAAGGGTCGGGCAAGGGTTCAAGCGGGATGATCTTCTCGTTGCGCGGGAAATGCCGCTCGCCAGATGCACTGTCGGGCGGCGTCTGGCCGTGTGCGCAGGCGGCGAGGCCGAAGACAAAGGCGGCAGCCAGCTTCCGGATCATGCGCTCCCACCCTGTCGCAACCGCACGAGGCTAGGCGTGGGCGTCGGGTCTGTCACCTCAACGCTGACGGGCCGATCACAGTCTCGCCATCCGAGCTGCGGCAGAAGGGCGCCGACAGCCCCGGCGGTGGTTTTCTGTTGCCGACCCGGGATCCGATGCTAAAACTCGCCCAACTAGAAGCCGGAGCTGCGGGAAAACATGAGCATTCGCAATCGCTTCCCTACCGTCTTGCTGGCGATGATCGGCGCTGCGGCGGTGTCCGCCTGCGCCACGTCGCCCGCGGCCGCGCCCGCCGCGAAACCGGCTGCCAGCGCTCCGGCCGCCCCGGCTGCCCCGGCTGCCCCGGCTGCCAAGGCGTCGGCCGCCAGCGCTGCTGCCGCTGGCGCCGCCAAGTCTACAACGCCTCCGCCGGCCTTCGCGATCTGCGGCGCGTGCCATGGGACTACGGCCAGCGCCCCTCCGGGGTTGGGCCCGAATCTGTTTGGCGTCGTCGGCCGTAAGACGGGCAGCGTCGCCGATTACGATTACTCTCCGGCGATGAAGGCATCAGGAAAAGTCTGGACGGCTGAAGCTCTGCAAGCCTTCGTGCTCGATCCCGGCAAGGCCGTTCCTGGCAACAAGATGGACTATGACGGCGCTGCGGATGCCTCTACCGCCAAGGCGATCGCTGAGTATATGACCACCCTCAAGTAAATCCCGTTCACAGCCTGTCACCCGCTTCATCGGCGGGCGATTTTGCGGAGTTTCGAAGCATGCTTTCCAAGAACCATATGCGGAGCTTGGCTGTCGGCGCCGTGCTGGCGCTCGGCGTCTCGTCACTGGCGATCGCGGTCGCCGGTCCAGTCGAAGACCGGCAGAGCGACATGAAGGCGATCGGGCAGGCGATGAAGGATGGCGCCGGCCTCAACGCGCCGACCGCCTTCGACGCCGCCAAAGCCAAGCTTGCGATGAGCGCGGTCGCCGATTCCGCCAAGAAGGCGGTGAGCCTGTTTCCGGCCGGCAGCGGTGTGGATCCGAAGACCGCGGCCGACCCGAAGATCTGGGAGAACAACGCCGACTTCTTGAAGCGCCTCGCAGAACTGCAGACGCTGGCGACGACGGCCAGCAATGCGACCACGGTTGAAGCCTACAAGCCGGCCTTCACCGCGGTGGGCGCAACCTGCAAGTCGTGCCATGACGTCTATCGCAAAAAGAAGCCGGGCTAAGCCGGCCGGGGGTGCCTCCCGGGCGTCTGACAGGCGATAACCAGGAGGGGATGGCGGCGATGCTTGTGCGCATAATAATCGGTGCGGTCGTGCTCGCCATCATTGCGGCCGGCGTCGGATTGCTCATCACCCGGCCGCAGACGCTGGCGCCCTCGGAACTGGCGGCGGGCTACAAGCCCGACGTCGCCAATGGCCAGGTGATCTTCAACGCAGGCAACTGCTCAGCCTGCCATATGGCGCCCGGCCAGGACGATCGCACGCAGCTGGCTGGCGGCCTGAAGATGGTCTCGCCGTTCGGCGCCTTCATCACCCCAAACATTTCCAGCGACAAGCAGTACGGGATCGGCGGCTGGACCGAAGCGCAATTCGCCAACGCCATGAAACGTGGCACGGGCCGCAATGGCGAGCACCTCTATCCCGCTTTCCCCTACTCGTCCTACAGCCTGCTCAAGACGTCTGACGTGCGCGACCTCTTCGCCTACATGAAGACCCTGCCGGCGGTGGCCAAGCCGACGGCGCCGCACGACCTGAAGTTCCCGTTCAACATTCGCCTCGCCGTCGGCGGCTGGAAGCTGCTCTACTTCAAGCCGCACGAGTTTGTGGCTGCCCCCAAGCAATCGGCGGCCTGGAATCGCGGCGCCTATCTGGCCGAAGGCCCGGCCCACTGCGCCGAATGCCACAGCCCCCGCAACGCGCTCGGCGGGGTCGAGGCCGGCAAGGAGTACGCTGGAGCGCCCAACCTCGAGGCCGGTGGCCGCTTCGCCAACAACATCACCCCCTCCAAGGACGGCATTGGCGACTGGAGCGACACGGACATCACCGACTTCCTGAAGTCGGGCACCGACAAGTGCTTCAACGAGCCCATCGGCATGAAGGACGTCATCGCCTCGACCAGCAAGTACTCCGACGCGGATGCGACGGCGCTCGGCGTCTACCTCCACGCCTTGCCGCCCAAGGACGGCAGCGGCAAGCAGAAGACCTGCTGAGGGCGAGGACGTCGGGTTTTGGGCTGGCCGACGCACCTCAAGGGGAGGAGTGCGCGATCGCTCACCTTTATGCTACATGCAGGCCTCGATCAGGCGGCCGGGCGGCTGCTGGCGGGGAGCGATCCCCGCTGGAGGAAAGTCCGGGCTCCACGGAGGCAAGGCGGCGGATAACGTCCGCCCGGGGAAACGCTCAAAAGGCGTGCAACCCGAGGGATAGCGCCACAGAAAGCAAACCGCCTTCGCGTTCGCGCGGAGGTAAGGGTGAAAGGGTGGGGTAAGAGCCCACCGCGGTCCTGGCGACAGGACTGGCACGGCAAGCCCCGCCTGGAGCAAGACCGAATAGGGACGGGCGCCCACTTGTTGGGCAGGTGCGCCTTCGCATTCCGTCCGGGTTGGTCGCGTGAGGCGGTCCGCGAGGGCCGTCCCAGAGGAATGGTCGCCCATCCGTCTGGCCTTTCGGGGTCAGATGGTGGACAGAACCCGGCTTACAGGCCGCCTGATCGATATATTGCGACCGACGCCGAATTGCCCACCACATGTTGTGGGTTGTTTCGGCATTGGTTGTTATAAGACAAGACCGGCGTCCATCCAGGTCAGCCCAGTTCTCCCCTGTGAACAAGTCTTGAATTCACTTTTCATTAGTTACTTATCCACACGTGGTCACTTGGCATGTCCGGGTATATCCATGGTTTGTTCCAGTATTGATCTCCTCTGGATAAGTTAAGGACCATTAACTCCCACTGTTCACCCATGGCGTCCCATGCTATCCCGCACCCTCCGTCGTGCTTCGGGGGCGAGGCGCGATTTCACGGGACTAAGGGGCCCTTTCCGGGCGGGCGTAAGCGGACA